>JAAZLX010000009.1 GCA_012799095.1 Tissierellia bacterium | reverse complement strand
GACAAAAACGGGACTGTCACTGTCAAGCCCACTAAACGCGTTGACCAGGGTCGTGGTCGAACCGATTTCAAAGACTAGTATCATATATTCTCCCTAAGATGTCCCGGTCTGTCGGGACAATTGAGTCAGCGTCGGCCACAGCCTGACGCCTAAAGCCGCTGCCACAAAGCTTAGTCCGATGTCTCCCGGTAACGGGATGAACACAGCGGCCATCAGCAGAGCCCTCAGGTTTAAGACATTTCCCAGGACCAATCGATTGATCATATAAACATAAGCTACACCCAGACTGTAGACTACCAACAGTCCGGCCAGAGCCGCCAGCAATAAACGCAGATAGGTCGGTTGACCCGTTCGGGCAACGACGGCTGTGACATAGCTGCCCAGGATAAAGCCGAGCAGATAACCGAAGGTCGGTTGCAGGATATAGCCCGGTCCACCGCCCTGGGTGAATACCGGGATGCCGATCAAGCCGATCAAAACGTATAAACCGACACTCATCGGGCCGAGTTTCGGTCCCAGGATCAGTCCGGCCATGGTGGTAAAAAATAATTGCAGTGTGATATTGACATAGGGTGTCGGGATCTTGATAAAAGCCCCGATTGCCGATAGTGCGGTGAACAATGCCACCAATACCATTTGTCTGGTTGAAAGTTTCATATCTTCTCCTTGATCAGTGTAGTCTTATCCTACAAGGAGAAAAGGAGAAAGTCAACCGATACATCAGCATCGGTTGACAATACATTTTGTTATGCTCTTTCCCGGCGTTTTTCGACCAGAGCGGTAGCGACATGCGCTCCCTTGGTACCGCGGCCAAATCCGGCGTCCATCCCGCTTTCAACGGCAAACTCCGGAGTCACCTGGGTGCCGCCGGCGATCAGGATCAGTTTGTCGCGGACTCCGCGTTCGACCGCATAGTCATGGACCTTCTGCATGTTTTTGTAGTGAATATCATCATGGGAAATGATCGAGCTGATCAGGATGGCGTCGGCATCGATCTCGATAGCAGCATCGACAAATTTCTGGATCGGAACACTGGTGCCGAGGTATTCAACTTCGATCCCCCACTTTTCGATCCCGCCATGCTTGATGTCGATGATCTCGCGCAATCCGACCGAGTGTTCGTCTTCACCGATGGTCCCGGCGACGACTTTCATCGGTGAATCCTCTAGTTCGGCCCACAGTTCGTCATCCGACATCGCTCCGTTTTCTTTCGGGATCTCCAGCTTGTCGATATCGACGGCGTGGTTGAGGATCCCTTTGACCTGGACCCGGGTCCCTTCGGACGGGTGCATGACCTCAACGTGGATCACTTCGACTTCTGTCAGGTTCATCTTTTCGGCAATCTCGATGGCAGCTGCTTTGGCGATCTGCTGATCGACCGGTACAAACAAGTCGACCGTGACTGTGCCGTCGGCCAACCACTGGACTTCAGGCATGATCAGGTTGGTATTGCGATAAGCTTCTTTTTCTTTGAGACGCAGCTCGACATTGTCTTCCGGGTCGAGTTCATCGATAAATTGGATCTTACTGCGGTCATCAAAGGTACATCCACCGATCAGATCACAGGCATCCTGATGGGATACACCATACTGATCTGTATTGTTGTAACCGAAATGGGCACAAACTGGTGCCATGTAGTTGGCTTCCCTTTTGTAGACCGTACCGGCACCGATGCCACCGTCGATATGACGAGCGATGCCATCGCCGTTGCGCTCAGGGTATTCGCCCGAATCGACAAACATCCCCCGCTCGACCGATTCAAAATAGCCACCCATCTCGATCATTTCTTCCAGATATAAGATGGCGCGCTGTTTGATCTCCCGGGCTTTTTGTCGTAAGACACCGTCGGGTTTGAGATCGATCATCTCCATCAGACCGTCCAGACCGACCAGGGTCTGTTTGGCCGTATCACAAGCTTCGATATTGAACATATGCCACGGCACATTACGACCTTCATCCGGAGTGATCGTTGATTGGATGTCGGCATTGGTCAATCGTGAGATCAGCATATTAAGAACGTGAGTGACAGTGGCTTCGCGACTGGATGAGGTGACATACTTTGTGTTCATCTGAGCCCGCATCTTGTACTTGCCGAAGAAATCGCGCAGGGCGACGGCATATGGCAGGTCATAGCGCAGCGTCGGGATGGGTGAAGCTGTCGGAGGAACCGTCGACAAAGAGATATTGTTCGGTAAGATGCCGCTCTTCTCCGAAAACCAGCTGTTGATGGCGTGTTGTACCATCAGTTCCGGCATGACCTTCCAGGCATCCCGGGCAGTGGCATTGGCATTGTGCGCCCCGTCGATCTGATTGATATCGGCCCAGGCCATGATCTTTTTCGATTCGGCAGCATCGACATAGGAACGTACCATATTGATGTTTCGATACAACACATTGTACTGCGGATCCTGGTGCGCACCGTTGACGCCTTCTTCAGCAAACATGACGGCTATTTCAGGACCGGCTACGCCGGAAACATAGGAGTGATAATTGATCTCACGTCCGACTTCTTCTTCGATCAGATCGAGCGCTTTGCGATGAGCCCGGACTTGTTTCCGGGTGATCGGCACTCCGCCGATCCCCTGGGGTGTTCCTTCGATCAGACCGTCATAGTGGCTCTGACCGGCTGTCCGGATCACCATGATATGGTCGGCTCCGTGCCAGGCAGCCATCCGCATACGACGGATATCATCTTCAAACCGGCCGCTTGCGATCTCGGTGGTGATACTTTCGATCGGCTGCGGATCGAGGTTGTCGAAATACTCAACGCCGGCCTGGGTCGCCACCGAATTCTTGAGCGGTGTTGTAGCCTGATGATAGATGTGTCCACCCATCTCCAGATTTTCTTCGTGCTTGCGCCAGGTCCAACCGCGCCGTTTGGGGGCGTACTGATCAAGATCTTTCAGGATCTCATGAATATCGAGCTTTTTGTTCGGATCGAGTTGCTTCACTTGACGCCTCCTTTCAGGATCCGGCTGACTTCATCCCAGTGTTTACCATCCATCAGTTCCAGACCGGCTTGACGGATGTCGCCGCCGGTCTGCTGGGCCGCCAGGTAGACGACATGTCCTGCACCATAGCCCATCAAACCGCGATCGATCACCAGATCGACCAGACCATCGGCTTCGATACTGGAAAAACCCATCCGCAACAGAACGCTCCGCTCGATCGAGGGAGAAGTGTTCTCATGAGCCAGCGTCAGTAAAGGGGCAACTATTTGGTCTATTTTCTCCCAAAACAGGCTTTTTAACTCCTCATCGGATAAGCCTTCCAGATGCTGGTGACGACTAGTGAAATCGTCATCGCGCTGAAATCCTTTCATCAATCATCTCCATTCAACAGTTGTTCCAACTGCTCATCGTTCAGTTTGAGTTCGTCTTTGAGGTAAGTCCGTTCCAGCTCGCTCAGTTCGCGACCTTCCATCTGCGGTTGCAGGTTTTTCAGATAACTCCGACGCAGTCGATCCATGTCGACCGGGACGGCGGTGATCATAGCAGGATCTGACGGTAAAATGATATTTTGGCCCGGCACCTGATCCTTAGGATCGCCAAACTTGATCTCGATCCCGTTGTCACGGGCAAAGCTCAGCTGCGGATTCAAATGTTTGCCGGCTCCGGTATATTCTGTCTCCTGGACCAGAATGATCTCATCCTCTTTCATCTGCTGAGCCAGTGAAAACGCCACTGCCAGGGAGGTGTTTCCGGCCGGTCCGCGTTCCAGTCCTTCCAGATTGGCCAGGGCTTCGGTCATAAAAAAGACTTCGCCTTGGGTGATGGTATAGTATTCGTCAATATATCGCATGGGACGGGCGGCTGATCGCGGCACGTCGCTCCGGTCAGGATTGGTACAAAACGGCATGCCGAATCCGGTGTGACCGGTAGTGAAGCTCTTGCGGTTGAACGCATTATCACTCGCCATATGGAGTCCCGACAGATCGACACTGGCGGCTACGATCCGGCTGTTTAAGGCACCGGCCTTGATCAGCCCCCGGGCAGTCCCGGTCAGGTTGCCGCCACCGGCATTGGTGATCACGACAGCTTCCGGATCTTTGCCATACTTTTCGCGCATGTCGATCGCGATTTCATAGCCTAAGGTCTCGACCCCGGCGATCCCGAACGGTGTGTAGAGGGAAGCATTGAAATACTCGGTGTCTTTGAGCAGTTGCAAGAAGGTGCTGAACAGCTCCGGACCGACGCTCAGCTGGAAGACCTCAGCCCCGTAAGCTTCACAGGCCCGGGCTTTTTCGACGATCTCCGGTTGGCCGACATGACGGCTGTCATACGTTTCCTGGACTACGATGCACTTGAGTCCTTCTTTGGCAGCCAGGGATGCCACGGCAGCCCCGTAGTTGCCTGAAGTAGCTGTCAGGATGCCTTTATAGCCCAGTCGTTTGGCTTCATAGACGGAGATGCTGGCCCGGCGGGCTTTAAAGCTGCCCGAGGGATTGCAGGCTTCGTCCTTGATCATGATACGGGCACCGTAGCCGGGCTTGGCATATTGTCGAGCCAGCTTGGTCAAATTGTACAGCTCGATGATCGGGGTGTTTCCGACAAAGAAGTGCGACTGGATTTCCTGCAGCTCTTCAATCGTATAACCGGATTCACGCATCATCCGTTCATAATCGAAGGCAATGCCGTCTTGTTCAAAGATGTCATAGTCGATGCCGACGGCTTTCTTCATAATGACATTTTTTTCCTGAAGAATTTGGTCAGCTTTACTCATGATCTTCCTCCAATAGTTGACGCAGTTTCGGACCGATCTCGATCAATTCCGGCACCAGCTTGCCATAGTTCAATTCATACATCGGCTCGGCTTCGATCAGGGTGCCGGCCTGTGTTCGGCCGCAGGCAGTTCGTACGGTTACTTTTTGACCGATATCCGCATCTTCTGTCAACCAGCCTTTGGTCCAGAATTCAAGCGGGACCTTACTGGTATCTTCCGGTACATTGGCCGAACGCTCGGACGGTTCGAGTACTATTCCATGAATTCGGACCCAGGTATCTTTTTTAATCATTTTATTCCTCGATCATGTCGCGCATGTCACCCATGATCGCCCGCGGAATGGGCAGATCCAGCATGGTCTTGAGACCGGGCCGGGCATTGATGACATGAGGTATCATATTGACGCACATAGCAATGGTTCCGATGCCGCCTTCGACCTCGGGAGAGTTGAGCAGATTGATGTTGGGATAGCCTTTGATGATGACGTAGTCTCCGGTGGTGACACCGACTTGTTCCGGTTCGATTTGTTGCGGATGTTCCATATTGATCTTGACCTCGCCATCGACATAACCCTGAGCGGTCATCGAGACACCGGCCACTTGACCGGCTTTGGCAAAGCCATGGGGCGATTTCCGATCGACTTCGGTCACGATCGGCTCCATCTGCTGTTCCCATTTGTCTAGCTTCCAACCCAATCCATCGGCGATCATGCTGATCGATTCAGGGAAACCGACATGGCCGCTCATTTCGCCCTGTTCTTTTTTGGCATTGAAGTCATCGACTTCCATCCCGATGCCCTGCTCATGCATGACAGTCTTACCAAAAGGTGACAGGCTGTTGACCCGGCGGCTCAAAATGTGATCGACCCGGCTCATGCATCCGGTCATCATCAGGACCAATGAGTCCATGATATGGCCGGGGTTGATCCCTGTGCCGAGAATGGTCACGCCGTTGGCTTTGGCCAGTTCATCGAGTTCCTGAGCCAGTTCGGGTGATTGAGCCTGGGGATAAGCCATTTCTTCCGCTGTTGTAATCACATTCATCTTGTTTTCCAGGACTAGTCTCATTTTATCCATCGAGGCAGCGGTGAAAGAGTCCGTTCCGATCATCACGACATCGGCTGCTTGCGGTTTGATCACTTCGTCGACTGATTGGAATACGACCTCGGGCCGATCACCACGTTCGACACCCAGGACCTGATACATATCTTTGCCATAATTGGCATTGGTCTCTCGAACGATCGCTCCGACGATTTCCACACCTTTTTTCTCGGTCAGCATTTGGGCCATTCCTGATCCCATGGCACCAAAACCCCAGATAATTACCTTTACATTGTCTTTCATACGCTTGCGCCTCCTTTTTGTTTGCTTTCGTATGTATAGTAGCAAATATCATGCCAATAAAAAGCATGGCTATTCAGCCATTTCCCTACCAACTGAAAAATATTTTGCACCTTTTGCAAAATATTCTTCATATGATGTCATATTTCTTCAGTTTGTACTGTAGATTTTGTCGGGGAAGACCCAGTCGCTTGGCAGCATTCGAGACATTGCCGCGTTCTTTGAAATAAGCACTTTGGATCAGGTTGCGTTCGATCTCGGCCAGATATTCGGTCAGTGGCTGATCATCCCGGTACAATCCAAGTAACTGGTCATCCATATTGCGGTAGAAATGATCCGGCAGATCACTCAGTTCGAGTTGACCGTCATTTTCCTTTAAATGGATCGCAGCTTCGATCAGGTGCTCCAGTTCACGGACATTGCCCCGAAATTCATGCTGCTTTAGGGCATCTCGAAAGTCCTGGCTCATTCCGGTGATGACCCGATCGGCTTTGCGGCTGTATTTTTCAATAAACAGCTCGGCCAGCTCCATGATGTCGTCCGGACGTTGTACCAGCGGTGGCAGATCGAGTCGCATGACATTCAAACGGTAGTACAGGTCGCGTCGCAAGGTCCCCTGCTCGACTTGCTCCGACGGCGATTGATTGGTCGCAGCTATCATCCGGACATTGATCGGTTGATCCTTGGTCCCGCCGACCCTGCGGACGAATCCTTCCTGGAGTACGCGCAACAGCTTGGCCTGCAGGTTGGCGCTCAGAGAATTGATTTCATCCAGAAACAAGCTGCCCCGGTCGGCTTGTTCAAACAGTCCGATCCGATCGACTGATCCAGTAAAGGCTCCTTTGACGGTGCCGAACAACAAGCTTTCCAGAATGCTGTCAGGCAGAGCGGCGCAGTTGATGCCGATAAAGCGTTGATGCTTTCTCCGGGAGGCATTATGGATACTTTGGGCAAACATCTCTTTTCCGGTCCCGGTCTGGCCGACGATCAACACTGTTGCATCGGTCTCGGCACAGCGACGGGCGATCCGCAGCGCTTGCTGCATCAGCTTGGATGAACCGATGATCATGTCAAAGGTATAGTAGTTCGGCTTGGTCTGATTGATTTCACCTTCCATCAGCTTATGCACCTGATCGGTGTAATCTCTCTCGTCAGTAGTATTTCGGCTGAATTCGACGGCACCATAATTGACCCCATTGACCATAATGGGGTATGTATTATTGACCGTGGTGATCCTCTCACCTCTCAAATTGGTATATTCCTGATGATAGTTTTCGATCACCTGATTGTGTTCGATCGCCTGAAGCAGCGTCGAACGGGTATGATCGAGTCTGGGAAAGATTTCTGAAATATGTTTGCCGACCACCTCATCGGAGATCAGACCTTCGATCCGTTCCATGGCGCGATTATATGCCAAAGTGTATCCCTTTTGATCGATCACATGAACACCTTCAGCCATATGGTCCAACAGTATACTCATGATTTTATTTTGAATCCTGTTTTCCATTGCAACCTCAAGCATATTGTATCACGTGCAAAATATTTTGCATAGGACATAATTGCTTTTCTGACCGGATTTGTTATAATTGCCGCAGGAGAAACTATGAAAAAAATTCTGTTCTTACTACTGCTGATCGGATTGATCAGCCTGACATATATGTGCAGCCTGGACCAGCAACCGCCTCAACCGGAACAGCCACCGCAAGAAGAGCCTGATCCGGTCGTGGTCGAGCCTGAACCGGAACCTGAACCTGAACCGGAACCCGAACCGGAACCCGAGCCCGAACCCGAGCCCGAACCCGAGCCGGAACCTGAGCCGAAGCCTGAACCGGAACCCGAGCCGGAACCACCGGAAAAAGACAATGAGTTCATGGTCAATCTGCCGCTGGATGATCCCTCGCTCCGGTTATATAAAGGCGTTGTCGATCCGAGATCCGTCGATCCGCATACCCTGACCGAGGTGGATATCACCTCTGTGGTCAATAAGTTCAATATCCTGCCCTGGGAGTATGCCCCGACTGACCTGGTAGACATCAATGCCAACGGAGTCGGCGGTATGTTGTTGCGCCGGGAAGCGGCTGAAGCCTGGGAACAATGGAGGGTCGATGCACTGAATGATGGATATACCGTGCTGGCGGTCAGCAGTTATCGCAGCCGGGACTACCAGGCCACCCTGTTCAATAACTACCTGGCCAATCACGGTGATGAAGCTGTTCTATGGTCAGCCTACCCCAGACGGAGCGAACACGAGACGGGATTGGTGGTCGATCTAAGCAACAGCTGGTCGATCCCTGGTGAAGGCTTCATCGATACACCGATGGGACAATACCTGGCCGAGACAGCCCATAACTACGGCTTTATCCTGCGTTATCCCAAGGGATATGAAGGCGATACCGGGTATACCTTTGAACCTTGGCATTATCGCTATGTCGGCAAAGAAATTGCTCAGAAGATGCAGCAGGAAGACATTCCCACGTTGGAGCATTATTATTATTTAACGGTAGAACAGCAAAAATAAAAGGAAAGGCCGGGCGATCGCCCGGCCATTTTATTGTCGTATTCGTTGTGCGATCGATCGGACCAGCCAGACCAATCCGCCGCCCAGAGCAGAGCCCAGATAGAAGGCCGGCTTTTTATGGAGCGGTTTTTGTTTTGGCTTCGTCACCAGTTCGAGTCGCATCGGTCGAACTGTCAGATCGGTGGCTTTATCCGAAACCAATGGCATTGCTGCTACAGGCACTTCTTCCGGCTCCTGATCCAGTGTTTCCTGCGACTGCCATGTCAGACCACCCTTGATACGTGATACATACGTTGCGCTGACTTCCGCCCCTAACATGATGATGATCGAGGTCAAAAACAGCCATAACATCAGGATGATAACTCCCCCCAGTGAGCCGTACGTATTGGAATAATTGGCAAAGTTATTGACATAAAAACCGAAACCGAACGATGCCAGTGACCACAGTACTCCGGCGACAGCAGCTCCCACCAGCGCTTCACCAAACGTAATGGAGTGATCCTTTGGAAATCCCGGTCCCCATTTATACAATCCGGCCAGACTCAGGATGATTATGATCAGCGGTAAGAACAACTGCAATATCTGCCATATGGAATAGATGAATTCCAGTGAGGGAACAAAATCGACCAGTGCCGACATGATCTGATTACCAAACACCTGGATCACCAGAGCCAGTACGATCACCACCGCCAACAGAATGGTATAGCCGACAGCTATCACTCGGCGGAGCCACATTTTACGGGTGTTTTCGATATCATAGGCGGAATCCATCGACCGGATCAGGTTGTTGATACCATTGGAACCTGACCACAAGCTGAGAAACAACGACAGTCCCAAAATACTGCCTGATCGGCTTTGGACAATATCGATCACGATCGGCTGGATCATGTCGGCTGTCTCACGCGGCAGGGCTGAGAGCAGCCGGGTCAGACTGTCCGTCTGAGCCAGCGGGGTAAAGCTTAAGAGCGACAGGACAAAGATCAGCAGCGGAAATAAGCTCAATAAAAGATAATAGGCTAGCTGAGCTCCCACCTGAGGTACTTGATCGTCTTTAAACCGCTGGAATAATTCCTGGAGAAACGCTTTCATGCCGCCCGTTTGTTTCATATCTAAACACTCCTTCATGTCATTGCTTTCAAAATACCCCAACCCCAAAAAAAATCACCTCTCAAGCCCATAAGGCTCAAAAGGTGACCGTTACATTCTCGTATTAGGCTCGGAGGGGAAATTGTGATGCCAGATCGGCCACGTCCTGACGGATCGCTTCGACCGGTCGTTTCTTCATCAGTGTGTCATCAAACAATTGAGCGATCTGCTTCATATGGTCCTCTTTAAGACCTCTACTAGTCAAGGCAGCACAGCCGACCCGGATCCCGCTGGTAACAAACGGACTTTCCGTTTCTTTGGGCACGGTGTTTTTGTTGACTGTGATGTCGACTTCACCCAAAAGGGCCTCGGCTGCTTTGCCGGTCAATCCTTTGCTTCGTAAGTCCATCAGGAAGAGATGATTGTCCGTTCCTCCGCTGACGATATCGTAGCCCAGCTCTTTCAGTGCTTCGGCTAAGGCCTGCGTGTTTCGCTTGGCCTGGCGGATATAGTCCTTGAACTTATCGCCCATGGCTTCTTTGAAAGCGACTGCTTTGGCAGCGATGACGTGTTCCAGCGGACCACCCTGCATTCCGGGAAAGACAGCTTTGTCGATCGCTTTGGCATACTGCGCTTTACATAAAATCGCACCACCGCGCGGTCCACGCAGAGTTTTATGAGTTGTCGTCGTGACAACATCAGCATATGGTACCGGATCGGGGTGTTCACCGGCTACGACAAGCCCTGCGATATGAGCCATGTCGACCATAAAGAATGCACCGACTTCATCGGCGATCTGTTTAAATTTTTCAAAATCGATCTCACGGGCATACGCACTTGCGCCAGCCACGATCATCTTGGGTTTTTCCTGACGTGCGATTTCAGCAACTTCATCGTAGTCGATAACACCGTCGTCATTGACCCCATAAGAGACGAATTGATAAAACTGACCTGAAAAGTTGACCGGGGAACCATGGGTCAAGTGACCACCATGGGATAAACTCATCCCCAGGACCTTATCGCCCGGCTCAAGAAAAGCCAGATAGGCCGCCATATTGGCCTGTGAACCGGAATGGGGCTGGACATTGGCATGGTCGGCACCAAACAGTTGCTTCATCCGCTCGATGGCCAGTGCCTCCACCTTATCGACTACTTCACACCCACCATAATAGCGTCGGCCGGGATAGCCTTCGGCATATTTGTTGGTCAAGATGCTGCCGGCGGCATCCAATACACTTTGGGTGACGATATTTTCCGAAGCGATCAGTTCCAGTCCTTTTCGTTGGCGGGCTTCTTCCTCCTGAATCAGGTCAAAGATTTCCCGGTCCGTCTCTTTTAGCATGGTCTACTCTCCTTTGGATAAGCTTGTTTCCAGTTGGCACAGCGTACTGCTGGCCGGTCCGATGATTGTGGCCGTGAAACGGCCGTCCTTATTCATATCTCCCTGGCGCGATTTCATTACCAGGTAATAAACCGCTCCCAAGGCAATACCTAAAGCAACTCCGACGATCTCCGCTCCATTCGCCAGGCCGATCATGGGAGCCAGTAGGGTACCGAGATAGATCCCGGCAATGATGATGATCAGTGGCAATCCATATACCCAAAAGGCCGCCGCATTTAAATCGGCACTCGGCATGTCGATCTCCACCATATCACCCGGGTGATAATTGCGATCAGCCTTGGCCAGGACCTCAAGTCCTCCCCTGCCCTTTGAGCAGGAAGTGCAGCCTTCACACATTGTTCCGGCGATCGTTTCGACCCGAAATAAATCATGTTCTCTGCGAACGATTTTGGCTTGTACCATAATTTACTCCTTTATCGACAGGTGTAATTCACTCAGTTGGATATCTTCCGCCCGACTGGGTGCTTCACTCATCAGATCCGTCGCTGCCAGCGTTTTGGGAAACGCGACCACATCACGGATATTATCGGTATCAGTCAGGATCATCGTCAGACGATCGAGACCATAGGCAATTCCACCATGAGGCGGTGTGCCGTATTGTAAGGCGTCCAGGAAAAACCCGAAACGCGCCTGAGCTTCTTCTTCACTAAAGCCGATGATTTCAAAGATCTTGCGCTGCAGGTCAGCATCATGGATCCGGATCGACCCGCTGGCCAGTTCATATCCGTTGAGAACAAAGTCATAACAGTTGGCCATGACAGCCCCCGGATCAGTATCAAGCAGGGCCTCATGCTCCGGCTTGGGTGCAGTAAACATATGATGCTGAGCGACATAGCGCCCTTCGTCTTCATCATATTCAAAGGCGGGAAAGTCGACCACCCAGAGCATGTCATACGTGTCCGGCCGGTAATAGCCTTTGTCCTTGGCCACCGTGTTTCGCAAATTGCCCAGGACCGTCAATGCCACCTTCTTGGTATCACTGACTATTAGGTAAATACCCGACTTATTGTTTGATTTCTCACGTAATTGGGATATCTCATTTTCGTTGAGGAATTTAGCGATCGAGCCACCGATTTCCTCATCGAGAATAACATAAGCCAGACCTTTTGCGCCATACGTTTTGGCAAGTTTCTCCAAGTTTTTCAGTTCTTTGGCAGAATAGGTCTGAGAGTCTTCGACAAAGATCCCCCGGACTGTTTTGCCCTCAGCGATGGCATTGCGGAATACGCCAAAGCCGGAGTCACGAAAGACATCATCCAGGTTTTCGATCAACAGCTCAAACCGGGTGTCTGGCTTATCGGTGCCGTATTTCTCGACGGCGTCGGCATAACTGATCCGCTTGAGTGGAAGTTCGATCTCGATCCCT
>JAAZLX010000008.1 GCA_012799095.1 Tissierellia bacterium | reverse complement strand
GATTTGATAATTGGATATGAATCCAACCCAGTCAAAAAAATCGTGGCACTTGGTAAAATCACCCAGAGCAATGACGGAGAAAGAATCTATTTTGAAAAAACAGAAGGTCTTTCTGTTCCGATAGAATATAGTGTATTAAAAGCATTCCCCGAGTTGGAAAAGATGGAGTTTTTCGCTCAACAAAACGGTAGCCTATTTAAATTAACAAAAAACGAGTTTGACTTTATCATGGACATTATACGTGAAGAAAATCCAATCAATGATTCGGGGCGTGAAATTGAAAAATACACGAAAGAAGATTTCTTAAGTGTAGTTTATATGCCGGAGGAACGATACGATGTGCTTGAGTCGTTATTGAGAAATAAACTGAATGTAATTCTTCAGGGAGCTCCTGGCGTTGGTAAGACATTTCTAGCAAAAAGATTAGCGTATTCTATGATGGGACAAAAAGATGATTCCAGAATTCAGCTGGTTCAATTCCATCAAAACTACTCTTATGAAGATTTCATCATGGGGTACCGCCCGGATGGAGCTGATTTTAAATTGACTGATGGAATCTTCTATCGTTTCTGTCAAAAGGCAGCAAATAACCCGGATAAGAAGTATTTCTTTATTATAGATGAGATTAATCGAGGCAATCTGAGTAAAATATTCGGTGAATTGCTGATGTTGATTGAAAAAGGATATCGTGATACTAAGGTGACTCTGGCTTATAATGGAATGCCATTTTCGATACCGCAAAACATATTTATCATAGGCACGATGAATACGGCAGACCGTAGTTTGGCGATGATCGATTATGCTCTCCGCAGACGATTCAGTTTCTATGACATGGAACCTGGCTTTAATTCAGAAGGGTTCCAAAACTACCAAGATAGATTAGCTAATGATACGTTTAATGCACTAGTTGGTCAGATCAAGGCTCTAAACCGAGATATATCGGCAGATCGATCATTGGGTAAAGGTTTTCGGATCGGTCATAGCTATTTTTGTGAGAAAAAGCCAACTGAATGCACAGCTGACTGGATGCGCTCAGTAGTTGAATTTGATATTCTGCCAATGCTATCGGAGTATTGGTTTGATGATACAAAACAGTTGGAAATCTGGGAACAGAACCTTCGCGGAGTATTTGATGACTAGTGATAAAGGCATCTTCATAAAAAACATCTACTATATGTTAGCTTATGCATTTAAAGTGCTCAAACAGTCTAATTATGATGAGGTGGCAGCAGAAAAATTCGATAAAATACAGGATTTGTTTGCAGCGATATTATCCAAAGGAATAGCGCAACAACTGAAACAGGGACTACATAGAGAATATATCTCCCGGCATGATACTCTTTCTGTTATGAGAGGTAAAATTGATATGCCGGAAACAATTCGGAAACGAATTGAGAGAAAACAAAAGATATCATGCGAATATGATGAGTTATCAGAAAACAACCTGTTAAATCAAATCTTAAAGACAGCAATGTACTATTTGATTAAAGATAAAAGTGTTGCCAATGAAAGAAAACACTCTTTGAACAAACTTTTTGTTTTCTTTGGCGAGGTATCTCTAATTAAACCTTATGACATTCAATGGAATAATATGAATTACCGGCGGAACAACAAAACATACGAAATGCTAATAAACATCTGTCACTTGTTATTCGATGGTATGCTTCAGACTACCAATAAAGGCTTGTACCAATTAACCTCATTTTCTGAAGAAAATATGGCATCATTATATGAAAAGTTCATTCTGGAGTATTATCGTGAACATCATAGTGACCTGACTGAAGTAAAAGCGGCTAAAATTAAGTGGGATTTGGTAGGTGAGAATGATGAAGCAATGTTACGGTTCTTACCTGATATGCAGACGGACACCACACTCAGGTATGGTGATAAGATTC
>JAAZLX010000056.1 GCA_012799095.1 Tissierellia bacterium | reverse complement strand
CCAAACACCATCAGATTGTTTTGCGCCATGACTTGAGTGAGTATATCAGCATATTGTTTGAGCGATTCCGGGGTGCTGGCCAACGCCTGATTCAATCTTTGGTTGATAAGGTCTGTTGTCATACCTGTGATTTCCCGGCTTAAGCTGATCCCACCGATACTTGATGCACTCCATACCGGATCAAACTCCATGACAGAACCGACAATTGCCGCCGTAACATCAGCTTGATCAAGTTGAAGATTGGCCAGATGCTGACTTAAGCCGTCAAATACTTCGAGTGTTTTCGTCAGATTGGGGTCTCGATAGCTGGTGGCTGCCACCTCGCCGTGAGAGTCGATCCGAAGTCCGGCCCCGTAAGCTCCGCCTTGAGCTCGAATCAGGTTATGGAGATAATCACGGCTCAGGATATTTTTCAACACCACCATCTCCCCGGAATATTCCATACCGAATTGCTTAAAGTTCCCTGCTTTTGCGACATATTGAACACCGCTGGCCGTCGTGATGCCTTCGTTGAGCCGGGCAGCTTCGAAAGGCCGTGTGACAGATGGATTGTCCAACAATGGCAATTTTTGTATCAGCCGTTTAACTTCAACAACAAAATCCACCCGGTCGGTCGGATCCATTGTCAACGAACCTATCAGACCTTTGGACGTGAAAATTCGTCGATACAATGACTGCAGATGTTCCATCAGTTCCGTTTGACGGTTTTCATAATCGCTCAGCAGCTCTTGCAGGTGATCGAACAAATCGATCCCGCCCAGTTGTTCGTTGATTTTTGCAGTCGGACTGAAATAACTCAAGGCACGATTCGCGGCCAGACTGTTGCCTGATTGTTCAAAGCCCATCTCAAGATCCGAGCGCATGTTCTGCAGGATATCTTTGATCCGATTGCCATCGGTCAGCCGGGTCTGGGTCAGGACTTCAGTCAGGACATCGATCATCTTGTCTGACTGACTGGATAAGGCTGAAGTTGATACGATCATTTTCAGCTTATACGCAGATCCGTCGACCGGCCGCAGCACGGTCGGTGAAAATCCAAAGCCTGAGCTAACCTGATAAATTTGATTGTTTAGTTCACTGTAACCTGTTTTTTCGGTATCCACGATACCTAAGAGGCGACTGAGGTATGCCAGGTAAGGCAGCTCCTGGTTGGTCACAAAATCGAGGTCAAAAGCCAACTGAAGATAGCGTATCCCCATGCTGGGATATTCCTGGATCAACAGTCTGCTCGGACCAATGGTTTGTTTGTCTGAATGGATCTCAGCCACTTCACTCTGAATATCATTTAAACTCAACCGCGGAATGGTCGCTTTATCTTCAGGGGAATCTTCCGTCTGCTGGTACTTCAGCAGTTTTTGATTAGCCCGGATCAGCTGATCGATCTGTTCTTGTGTCAGACTGTCTTTATACTGTTTGAGCTCTGCTTGCATTTGAGCATCGAGTTGTTTAAATTGTCCCGGCTGTGGCCGATGCAGTGTCATCACCTTGGCTGGATTATCTAAGATTCTGTCCTGAACATACTTTTCGAAGCCGCCATTTTCCAAATCTTTGCGAATTTGATCAAAGGTTTGGTTAAAATTGAGTGCTTCCATCGGATTGACGCCGTAGCGATGCGCACCCATAGCCCGAATAAAGAAATAGATCCCCTTTAATGCTCCACCTGATTCCCTCAGACTCATTTCAGTCCGGTTGAGCGCTGCCAACAGAGCAGCTTGATCGACTCCATCATTGACCATCTTCTGTATGAGAGATTCCGTCAGCTCGATAAATTCATCAAATCTGGCAGAATCGGCTCCTTTGACCACAAAGCCGAATTCCTGGAAGAACCCATCCGCGCCTGCCGGAAAGATGGCTTGGCCGAATTTTTTCTCCAACAAAGCCTGTTTCAACGGTGATGATTCGCTTGAGATCAGAACCTCTGTCACCAGCGGTTGCATAAAAGCGTCATATAAATTGACCGATTCACCCAGGATGACATTATAACCAAAGTAGGATTCGGCCGTTTCATCCGCCCCGCTGGCCGCATTGTAATAATGTTCGGCTTTTTTCGGGCTGGACAGGACCGTGCCGGGATCGACTTGGGAGTCGGGATCGGTCTGTTCAAAAAGGCTGAGATATTCTATGTCAAGCAGATCGAATGTCTCCTGAAGTGGAATATCACCATATAAATAGATCAAGGCATTTGACGGATGATAAAACCGTTTATGGAAAGCCAAAAATGCTTCCGGAGTCAACTTCGGTACATCGTACGGGAAACCACCGGATTCATGACTGTATGTGCCATCCGGATGAAGAGTTTGTGTCATTTGCTTGAGGACTTGTCGTTCCGGATTGCCATACGCCCCGCGCATTTCATTGTAAACCACCCCTTTATAAGTGACAGGTTCGTCGGGGTCGGACAGTTCATGATGCCAGCCTTCCTGCATGAAGATTTCCGGTTTGTCGTAGATCCCGGGGAAAAACACCGCATCAAGATACACATCCGTCAGATTTAGGAAGTCCTGATTGTTTTTGCTTGAGATCGGATACAGAGTCATATCGGAAAAGGTCATGGCATTCAGGAAGGTCTGCATGGAGCTTTTATACATTTCCATAAAAGGCTCACGGCCCTTGAACTTTCTTGAACCGCTCAGGACCGAATGCTCAACAATATGAGCCACTCCGGTTGAATCGGCTGGTGGTGTTCGAAAGCCGACACCAAAGGCCTTGTTTTCATCATCGTTTTTCAACCATAAAATCTCGGCTCCTGATGCTTTATGCCGATAACGAAAGCCGGTCGAGCCTGTCTCAGGAGAATCTACGGTTTCAATCAGTTGGTAGCGCGGGTCGTTGTACATCATTCCTCCATTCCCATAAAGGTAAGTCGTTGTAACAGTGATTGCTTCGTGGCTGCTTTGCCATCATCGCCACCCTGGACAAAAAACGATACCGGAAATCCGGTAAAGGTTTCAAAGCTTGCCAGGTATTCTTCATAAGGTGCCGATAGAGGCACATGGATCAGCACCGGTTTGATCGATGCCAGCAGGTAGACGATGGCCTGTTCATTGATATAGTCAAATTCATACCTTGAGTCGATCAAGTAGAATGTTTTTTCCGCTTTTTGGACATCATAAACTGTCAGATCAGAAGGATACTCCTCGATCCGATAGCCTAAACCCTCGAGCAAATGAGTGGGATCTATCATTCCATATCACAGATCAGATCGACCCGTCGGGCATGACGATCTCCCTCAAAGGAGGAGTTCAAAAACACTTCGACAATGCTTTTGGCTAATTCCACCCCGGTAGTCCGGCCCCCCAGAGCTAATATATTGGCATCATTATGCTGACGAGCCATTCGGGCTGAGAATTCCTCACTGCAAAGTGCCGCCCGAACGCCTTTGACCTTATTGGCTGCTATGCTTATGCCGATGCCGGTGCCGCAAATAACGATCCCGAGCGAACCTTTATCGGCCACGACCGCCTGGCCAACCTTTTTGGCATAGTTTGGATAATCGACACTGGCCGAAGAATCGGTCCCCTGGTCATCTACTTCATGACCGAGGTCTATCAAAAAGGGCACCAGGGCCTGTTTCAATTCAAAGCCTCCGTGATCACTTCCGATATAAATTTTCATATTCATCCTCCAAGTTGATGATATTTCCCTGAGCAGCCCGAATCAATCGATCCATCAAAGCTCTTCCGATGCCGATTTCCTCCAGCACCGGTATATAAATCGCATCTGCCTTACCGTCGACCCGGCGCAAGTCATCGTACAGCTGACGAGAAGCTTCTTCCAGCGAACCCTCGGGCAGGAAACGAATCTGGTTCGGTTGGTCTTGCCAAAGTTCATCCGGGACAAAGAAGATTCCTTCCGGATGTTGTTGCATAAATACCTCAAATAACGGCAATCTACCTTTGATCAAAAAAACCGGTGTATTTGGTGCATAATGACGATACCTTGTTCCGGGTGATGCCGACTTATCGGTTCCGCGGTAGATGACGACATCGGGT
>JAAZLX010000007.1 GCA_012799095.1 Tissierellia bacterium | reverse complement strand
TCAAACAAATGGTCATGCACTGGGACCCACCGGTCCAATCGGAATAAATGTCCCTTGTCGGTAGAGGAAACACAATGTCACAGAATGAAAAAAAGACGATTAGACAGCAGATATTAGAAAAACGGGGCAAGTTTTTCGTGACAGAGGATGTTGAACAAGCCTCTTGTGTTATCATGAACCGCTTAAAGGATGAGCCGGCTTACCAACAGGCACAGACGATCATGTGCTTTATCAGCTTTGGTACGGAAGTCGATACTCATCAGTTTATTAAGCAAGCCCTGCATGAGGGAAAACGCATCCTGGTCCCGTATATCGCTTCCAAAAAAGACGGTATGAAGACGAGTGAAATCAAGGATTTCTCTGAGCTGGAGATCGGCTATTTCAACATACTGACACCAAAATCAGATTATCTTAGATTGACGGAGGAAAGGCCGGACCTGGTGATCGTTCCGGGGGTGGCTTTTTCCAAGGATGGTTACCGGATCGGTTATGGCGGTGGGTTTTATGATCGCTACCTGGGTGATCAAACAGACCCGAGTCCCCGGATCGCGATCGGCTTTCAGCTTCAAGTGGTAGAGCAAGTACCGGTGGAACCGTTTGACATCGCCGTCGACAAGCTGATCACAGAACAAACAGTCTACACTTTTGCGGGGCAAGAAGCAGATTGATCCAGTACAGGTAAGTTCATTACCGGAAATACAAAAGTTGAAGTCTTAAAACGACTTCAACTTTTCTTTGTTGTTCACTAAGATTTTTTTATATCCGATCAGTTCGATATTGCCGTCCCGTTCGATCTCAGCCAGCTTGCGCGACACCGTTTCTCGTGACATGTGGATGGCTGAAGAAATGGTATCCCGGGTCAGCTCGATCAGATTGTGGCCTAAGTGATCACAACGGTTGACCAGGAACTGTTCCAGTCTTTTTTTACTGTCGGGGATCGCCAATAGACGAATGGTTTCTTGATAATCGGCCGATCGCTTGCCAAGTAGACGGATCAGCTGGATCGAGAACTCAATGTTTTGTTTGAGCAGATCTTCTAGGACATCCTTGCTCAAGCTACAGATGTGGAGCTCGCTCAGGGCCTCGCCATACATACCAATGGTGGCTTGGGAGAATATGGTATCTTCACCAAAAACTGCTCCGGACGTCAGGATATCGTAGATGTATTCTCTGCCGTCGGCAGCATAACCGCTCAGCTTGAGCTTGCCCTGGCGAATGATGATCAGACGGGTGACTTGATCCTCCGGCAAAAACAGAAGGCTTCCCTTAGGCAATACTTGATGATTGGCGTGGGACATGATTTGTTCCTGCTTTTCCTGAGATAGGTTGTCAAACAGACTGATTTTTCCAATACATAAGCCGCAGCGATGGCATTCGGTTCGATTTTGAATTATCATGAACTTTTCCTTTGAGTGTGATCTTTGAGATATCATACCCAAAGAATAGGCTCAACTATTTTGTCGGATTTCATTTACCATATCGATGATACCTGATATTTCTTCGGTTGTCTCCAGGGTGCCGATATATTCACCGGCATCGTTTCGCACGGCATAATAGCGAACAAGCAACACCTTCGTGCCCGGAGTAACAATCCGGACTTCATGATCTTTTACACCGGATTTAAAGTCTTTCAACATTTGTTCGACCACCGGAACAGCTCGAGGTGGATGGCACATTCTGACATCACGCCCGATGATGGTACGGGTGCGGTCGAATACCATGTGTTTGCCTTCGGAGAAATAACGGACTTTATCGTCTTTATCAATGTAGGTCAAATCCTGAGGCGAGGTATTCAACATATGCAGTAAATCGTCATATTGGATCACACCGGATGGGAATTTGATATAGCCGGAAGGTTCGACCTGTTCAACTACAGGCTCATTATCCGGTAGTTTGCCCGAGTTTTGGTCTAACCAGTGGTTGGCATCAGAAGGAGAAGCCCCTTCGATCCCACCGTTAAATGCATACCCGATGGCCGGTGATTCCTGTGCGATCACCACCCATTCAGCCGGTTCGATATTTTTCAGGAGAAGCGGTGACAGAATATCGTTCTCTTTCAAGATCATCGAATCGATTTCTTCCAGGGCCAGGCTGATCTTGGAAATCAGGGTGTCATGATCCGGTTCGGCTTGTAGAATTTCTTTTAGCAGATCCCGTACCTCATCGTCCTTGCCCCACATCACCTGAGGCGGTCCGGTGATCCCTTTTTTCTCAAGATATGGGAAGAATAGGTTTTCCTTGCGTGAATAATGCAGATCGACCTTGGCTAATTGCCTGATCGAAGCGAGCAGATCGGCTTTATTAGCAGCCGACGGTTCGGATTGATACTGTTCCAGCAACGGTTTAACTGTTTCTTCCATCAGCTGATAAAGCCCTTGATTTTCTTTGCGAAAGACAAACAAGGGATGACCCGGCTGTCGATCGATCCGGTCCAGGGTATGTAGATCGGTAATGCTACCGGAAAAAACAGAGGCATGGACATTGCACAGTTTTTGGATCGCCTGAACAGTTACTCCTTCTTTGATCAGCTGTTGCTCCATTTGTGATATCTCTTCGCTTGTGACGTGGCCGAATTCCTGTTGGAATTGAGTTTTCACAACATCTTCCGGCTGTCCGGCATGAAGGTCCTGGATCAGCTGTTTTAAACGGTCTTTTTTTGTCATCTCGATCTCCTTTTATCTATCAGGCATGGATTCATCTTTGGATTGGTTTTACAGAACACACCAGGGTGATCTTACATGCATTAGATATCATTTTCTGTGATTAAAGTCACAAAAGAAGTTAAATGTGTGATGACAACAAAAAAAAGAGTTGACCGGAGTCAACTCTTCATACTGATTATTTGTTATGGTGTGTCGATTCGCCGTGTTTTTCTATCAGGGCAGCTTGGGCAGCCGCCAGACGGGCGATCGGAACACGGAAGGGTGAGCAGGAGACATAGTTGAGACCGACTTCATGACAGAACTGGATGGTCTTAGGATCTCCACCGTGTTCACCACAGATGCCGAGTTTGATATCGGGTCGGGTCTTGCGTCCCAATTCGACCGCTTTTTTCACCAGATAGCCGACGCCATCTTGGTCGATCGTGACAAAGGGGTCATGTTCGAAGATACCTTTTTTCAGATAATCTTCAATGATCTGAGCCGCATCGTCCCGGCTGAAGCCATAGGTCATCTGGGTCAGGTCATTGGTTCCGAAACTGAAGAATTCAGCATTCTTGGCGACTTCGTCGGCGGTAATGGCACCGCGCGGCACTTCGATCATGGTTCCGTAGAGGTAGTTCAGTTCGATCCCGGATTCTTCGATCACTTTGTCGGCCGTAGCCCGGACAAATTGTTCGATATAAACCAGTTCCTGGGGAATCCCGACTAGCGGTATCATGATCTCCGGATGGACATCGATGCCTTTTTCTTTCTTGACCTGGATGGCAGCTTCAATAATGGCGCGGGTCTGCATCTCAGCAATCTCAGGATACGTCACTGCCAGACGGCAACCGCGGTGCCCGAGCATCGGGTTGAACTCGTGGAGAGCTTCCACAGTGCTTTTGAGCTCCTCAAAGCTCAATCCCATGGTGGC
>JAAZLX010000055.1 GCA_012799095.1 Tissierellia bacterium | reverse complement strand
GCTTTCCCAACTCAGATGCTATCAAGCTTGTTTCACAGACTTAATTAGCAGCATCATTGGGCGGCGCATTTCATCTGACATGCCCGGAATGTCCATCATATCGGCGCTTGGCATTGCTTCCTCAACAACGTCCAGCCGAAATCCGGCTTTTATAAGCCCCATTAGAATTTGCGTTAATGTATGATGTTGTTTAGTGACATCCAGTCCTAGGAAATGGGCAACTCGCTCTCCGGGATAAAAATAATCATCAACAGGCCAGTGCTGTGATCTGCCATTCGAATCATAAATCCAGTCCTGGTTTACACCCGCTGTAAAAACAGGATGTTCAATGTTAAGAAGGAAAACGCCATCAGCCTTTAGCGTCAAGTATATCTTCCTGAAAATCGCATCAATATCTGCAATATAATGAAGCACCAGATTAGAAACTACGCAATCATATGAATTGGCGGGGTAATCATATTCCTCCAGTCCGCAAACCCGATAGGTAATTTTCGAGTCTGCGTTTTTTGCTTTTGCTTCATGTATCATTTTTTCACTCAGGTCAATACCCAATACCTGCTCTGCACCGCACTCAACTGCATATTTGCAGTGCCAACCGTAACCGCATCCAAGATCGAGTACGCTTTTGCCGCTTAAGTCAGGAAACAAGGCCTTGAACTGATGCCATTCACCTGCTCCAGATAAGCCTTGCTGACTGCGTGACATCTTCGAATACTGGTCAAAAAATTGTCTATTATCATAAATGTTGTTCATATTCTCACCTTCTTTGTGTAGTTAATATCTTTCACCGGATATGTTCATCAGTCATTCGGAAAAATACCTTTCACTTCGTTAATCAATTGCTTTAGCTGCACACAGGCATTTGCTCCATCTGTTCCGGCTACCGTAAAAATCGAATTTACTTTATCTTTGTATCCAAGTGGGTGAATGTTAAAATGCTCTATCATGCCGACTGCCTTTTTTTCGTTCAGGCAGTATTCTTCATTTACTGCAAACAACACCTGGTTCAGCGCTGAAATTGTCCGTACAATATGAGCAGTAACATAATAAACATCGTTTTTCTTTGAATTGCTTTCCGCGAACATTAAAGAAAACTCTGCTTCAAATGTAAAGAAACCAATAATAGCTCTTTTCAATTTCGGCGGGTATTTTTCCGCGACTTGCTTCAAAGCTATAATTTTACCCTGTTTATCCCACAATATCTTGCATACTGCTAATTCTCCCATATACATCACATTCATGTAAGCATGGGGATGTCCTGTTTGATAATGTGCGGAAATAACCCCTTCCTGACATTCTGAAATCACAATTTTTACTTTTTCCGCATCACGCAGAATGAAATCAACATGGTATCCACCAATAACGAGCCACCCTCCGCCATTAACCCATTGACCCCATTCGCCGGGAGGAACAATCAAATTATCCCTGTGTTCATCATCCACAAGTTTTGCTGCCTTGTTCAAGGACACAAGGTCAAGAGTTTCTTTATCGTAATAGATACCGATATCAATATCCGATTCAGAGGAATGCGTGCCCCTTGCACGGGATCCTCCAAGCACGACAGCCTGAATACCTGAAACATCTGCCAATACAGATACAACTTTATCTAATATTGTTTTAATATCATTCATGTATGCTCACCTCATTATACTTGAAGCTTTTCCAGTCTCGATTTATCGCTTCAAGAATTGCTTGTTTTAACTAACATCCAACCAGACCACACAACCCCCACAAATTCAAAAAACATCTAAATCGACCACTCGCGAACCCATGTTATCCAAACTGACCACTCGTCAAACACCGACATCTAAATCGCTCTGTCACGTTCAAAATCATGCCTTTGGACTTGTTCCCACGAACCGATATTTCTACGATTTTTACTCATCGAATATTTTCTCTCAAGCCTGGGAAAGCCCAGTATTACTGGACTTTCTACACACTCACTTCTCAACCCTTGACATCAATACTACCGTCTCAACGTGTGGCGTGTTGGGAAACATGTCTATCAGTTCCATACGTTCTATCTTGTACCCTTCCATCCGGACCAGATCGATCGCCAAGGTTTTGGGGTTGCATGAAACATAAATAATTTTAGCTGGAGCAATTTCCATTAAACGATCGACGACTTTTGTCATAAGACCAGCCCGGGGGGGATCGACGATGATCATATCGACCGGTTCGTCCAGTTCGGCTACAATGTCTTTGACATCACCTGAGTAAAATTTGACATTGCCGATGCCGTTTTTCTCTGCAGACTGTCTGGCAGCTTGGACTGCTTCATCAACCAATTCCACTCCGATCACCCGATTCGCTTTCTTGGCGATCATTTGCGTTATCGTACCGGTACCGCAGTAGAGATCGAGTGCCAGGTGAACATCACTCATCATATCCATCACCCGGCTGTAAAGGAATTCAGCCGCTGCTGAGTTGGTTTGAAAAAATGCCATCGGTGATATCTCGAACTGCAGGCCATGGAGATATTCTGTGATGGTTTCTTTGCCATCGAGCAAGATCATGCGGTCAGGCTGGACAATGTTGGCGATCGTATCGTTTTCGGTATGCCAAATGCTGGCCAGTTTGTCTTTTAATGGCAATCGTTTTAAGCCTTCGACCCAGGCTGACAAATCAACCGTCATCTGGGTGGTCGTGACCAGGTTGACCATTAACTCTTTTCCAAACCGGCTGTGGCGGACCACTAGGTGACGGAGATATCCTTCCTGAGAGATCCAACGATAGAATGGTAACTTTTGTTCACGAAAATACTGAACCGAAAAATCCCGGATCATATTCATGTCCTGATTGACCAAACGACAGCCCGTGGTATCGATGACATTAAAGCCATGATTCTTTTGATACATGCCAAGACTCAAGCTTCCGCCCAATTCAGCGTCACCGAAATTGAACTCCATCTTGTTGCGGTAATCATATTTCCGGCTCAACCCGAGGATCGGAATATGTTCTGGTATGTCTAATTCAGCCCGGCGAAATAGATCCAAAACCACCTGGTGTTTGAATCGCCGCTGCGTACACAGCGACAAATGTTGTGATATGCAGCCACCACACAGACCAAAGTGTTGACAAGCCGGTTTGACAGAATCCGGCCTGGCTTCGACCAGCTTGGGCTGGTACAATCTGGAGCGTCGTCTACGTGAGCCGGCAAACGTACCTTCGACTGTTTCACCGGGAAAGAAACCATCGAGTTGAAAGACCCTGTCTTCATGGTTGACTAAGCCTTGAGCTGGAAAAGTCAGGCGATCAATTGTTAAACGTAACGGAGTTCCTTTTTTCATTATTTTTTATTCCTGGGATTGGGTAAAATAGAATAGTAGATTGCGAGGTGATTATATGAACTGGAGAAAGATCGTCGGGACCATTACCCTGATTTCAGGTCTGGCCCTGCTGGGATTATATTTTGGGATGGATCATTATGTCGCATACCGCAGTCGACCGGAGATCGTCGAAGCCATCCCACCCGAAACATTAAAAGTAAATGCGACCCAGGAAGTACCTCATCATAACGAGGTCATCTTAGACTATGATGTTATGACAGCTGTCAAAATGATCCCCCGGATCGATGCTGATTATATTATCGGCCAAATATATATTCCTGATATCGACATGAACCTGCCTATTTTGCATGGTGTTACTAATGAAAACATGATGTTGGGGGGCGGGACCATGCGACTTGATGCTGAGATGGGCAAGGGTAATTATCCATTGGCAGGTCATTATACTCCTACTCCCGGATTGTTGTTTCGTAATATTCATACCATCCCGATCGGGACTGATGTGTATATCACTGATAAGGAAACGATCTATCACTATCGGATTTATTCCCGTGAGCTCTACCCTTCTGACGCATTTTATATGATTGAAGACTATCAGGCGGAACTGCGGGGTAATCCCATTGTCAGTTTGATGGTATGTAATGAAACGGCAGATGCCGGACGAATATTCGCGGTAGGAGATTTAATCGATTCCTGGCCGTTTTCTGAAGGCATAGCCCAATATGAAGCAGTATTTCCGGCAAAGGAAAATAATTAGGAGGAGCCAGCTCCTCCTTTTTTTTGACTATTCCGTCTCATCAACTTCATCGATAGGATAACGACCGCGAATGATCAGATCGATCAGGTAGCGGACTTTTTCTGACAGTGTTTCAATGGTGTCTGCATAAGTACTGCCATCATGCTCCGGATCCGGGATATCCCAGTGTTCGACATACCGGGCAGACATTTCCTCCGGCAAGTTATCACTTAGATCAGAATTCAGACTGATCACGATATCAACTTCAGGTAGATCATGCCACACTTTGGGTGATTGTTGCTGGCTGATATCGACTTGATAGACTTCCTGCATGGCAGTGATGGCTTCAGGCTCGATCCCATCCCCTGCTTCTACTCCGGCAGAAAAAGCTTCAATTACATCCTGACCGTACCATTTGGCCAAAGCCTCTCCCAACTGGGAGTGTTTGGTATTGTCCCGACAGACAAATGCAACACGTGGTTTTCGATTCATTTGATGCTCCTTTTATAGTGTGTCTAAGAAAGCAGTTAACAGCAAATCACTGTAGTTGTCGCTCATTCGATGTGGCGGAAATTGTACCCCCATAATAGGCAGTTCGGTATGTTCAAACGCCTCGATGCATCCGTCTGGTGCCTTAGCCGTCCATTTGAGATCCTTGGCCAGATCGCCCAGTTCATACGAATGATTTGACTCTACGATCAGTCTGGCACCGTATAATCCGTGGAGCAGTGTTCCTTTACGAATGTTCAGGCTGTGATAAGTAGTTCCGCTGCCGAAATGGATGATTCTGGAATTGATTTGGCTCAATGTTCCACCCAATGCCAGGTTGATGAGCTGAAATCCGCGCTCGATCCCGAGAATCGGCAATTGTCCGATGGCTTGTTTGAGTATCGTCATCTCGAACTGATCCGACACCAGATCGAGTTCGCCCGTTTTGTCTGTTGGCTCTTCTCCATAGTAAAACGGCGCTATATTCGTTGTTCCGGCAAAAATCAAACCATCAAGCCGAATAAAATAATCGGTCAAGTCTTGCAGTGAAGTGATCGGAATCAACACCGGCAGCATCCCGGTACGTTCGACTGCTTGAACCAAGCGATCTTCTACTCGATTGTATATCACTCTGTCGGGTCCTGAGGCCGGTTTGGTGTGACAGATGATTCCAATATGCTTCATTTTGCCCTCCTAACCAACTCTTCAAAGAACCGTAAAAACGCCGGTTGGGAAAAGAGACGTTCCGGGTGAAATTGGACCGCTATTAAGTTATCGGCTTCCAGGGCTTCAATCATGTCGTCCCCTGCTCTGGCAGTCACTTTCAGGCCCTCTCCCGGCTGATCGATCGCCTGGTGATGAAGCGAGTTGACCACAGCTGATCCTCCCATGATCTGCTCCATGACTGATCCCGATTCAATAGTAATGCGGTGAGCCGTGGCAGTGACATCTGGTTTGGCGTGCTCCAAACTATCAGGTCGTTGGGAGACAATGTCTTGGACCAACGTACCACCATGAATGACATTGACTAATTGCATGCCGCGACAGATGGCTAGAATCGGCAGCTCGAGTTGACGGGCTTTATTATACAGTGCGATTTCATACGCATCTCGCAGGTCACTGTAGGAAGCACAGTTGGGGTGTGGATCCTGATCATAACGGAATGGTGAAATATCCTGACCACCGGAAAGAATCAGACCATCCAGTCGGGCAAGTACCGCATCGACCCGCGACAAATCGTGTAACGGCGGTAATATCACCGGGATAGCCCCGGCTTTTTCCAGACTGTTGGCATA
Source organism: Tissierellia bacterium (assembly GCA_012799095.1). GTDB lineage: Bacteria > Bacillota > Clostridia > Peptostreptococcales > Acidaminobacteraceae > DUPT01. The sequence goes on along the minus strand of JAAZLX010000055.1, from coordinate 6,217 downwards.
GTTTTGATCATTGATAATATAGGTATCATCAAAACTGGCTGTAATACCGATCATTGGCTTCATGGTGACTCCACTTCAAGTTCGAGGGTTTCCAGCTCAGACGGCAGATCCAGGACAAATCCCTGATTAACTGCCAGGTAGTTGACGTTCATATCGAGGATGTGTTCGACATTGGCTGATTCTCCTCGAAAAAGATAGTTCAGCGAAATACTCATCGAAGTGGGCAGATTGTTAGCCTTGTCAAAGGTATGGACTACCTTTACATTTTTTACCCTATAGATCTCAAACAAGGCATCATCGACTCTGAGCCCCTGTAATGAATTCATGCTCTGACGAATATAATCAGTGAACTCGGTTCCTGAGCCCTCCAGTGTGATGGTATACTCGGTGTCTGTCTCAGTCACGACCAGACGATCTTGCCACTCATCATAGAACTGGCGAAACTCTGTTGTGGTGTACATTTTTATAAGCGATTCAGGGTCGATCGTCTGGTTGGCATAGGTAAATTTATGCCAGGTGGTATCGTAATTAGTCCTTAAATAAAGATATTCTCCATCAGCATAAACATCAAGCTGTGAAGCACTACCTTCTTTCCCGTTGACAATCGTATCAATAACAACATGCAATCCATTGTTGGATGCTGAATAAGCTAATTCGGTATCGGACTCGATTGTTACATTCATATTGTCTGATAACATCTCAAGCTGCATAAACATTTCTGCCTGGACATCCTGGATATCGAGCCGCTCTATTCGTTGGGCAACTGACTCAGCTTCTACAGAATCAAGTGCGAGCGATTGAATGCTCTCTTGTTCCGGGATTTCCTCTGAAACTTCAGCAGACGGTTGTGCTTGGCAGGCGGAGGCAAATATTAGCATGGCGCATAATATAATCAGGCTTTTTCTTCTCATTAATATCTCCCTTTGTCTTAAGTCCATTGTATCAAAAATCATCTCGATTTGTCGGTTAATTGATAAAACCTCATATTGTTATGAATGGATTGGGTACTAATAAAAAGTAATAGTAGAAGCTGTTCCATTCTTGAGCTGAATGAAATTCGAAACGAAACTAAAATTAAAGGTGTGGATGCAATTGTATGATATGGTTCTCAACCGTGAGAGCCACTGTTATGTTATTCCGATTAAGGCGCATTTCCCGGCCGGCTTTCATAAAAAAAAGAGTCCGTAAGGACTCAACTACTTATCATTGGCGATGTATGTTAATAGGGATCCACCATAGAACGTGATGTTCCGGTACCATCAACATATCGTAGCCAGATGTCACGAATATGTGAAAATAGGTGATCGATCTCCCAACCAAACGTTGTCAAACTGTAACGGACCTCATGACCTCTTCCCGTTTTGACAACCACACCGGCTTCCACCAGGTAGCGCAGTTTTCGCTTAAGTTCGGTTTCACCAATAAAATCAATGTTCTTCTTGAGTAGACTGAACCGATCGTGTCCCTTGGCTAGCCCTTCAACAATTTCAGGGACCCATTTTAAACGTAACAGCGATTGAATATATTCATAACCATGGATAATTGGGGATTTCATAGATCTCCTTTTAGGGCCAAATATGGGCCTTGATGAACGTGTCATATATAGTCTAAACTAAGTATAAGTCGATGTAAAGTCGTAAAATTTTTAATTCGTGCTACTTACTCTGTCTTACATAAAGGAGGTTCAATGAAAAACCCTATGGAAAAAAATGGTCTGGACCCTGTTCCGAGCCGAAATGATCGCGCCCCGGAAGATGGCCGTATGACCACAGTGGCCGGTGCTCCGGTCGATGACAACCAAGACTCTCAAACTGTTGGCCCGCGCGGACCGATGACCCTTCAGGACGTCTGGTTTTTGGAGAAAATGTCCCATTTTAATCGCGAAGTTATTCCTGAGCGTCGCATGCACGCCAAAGGTTCCGGTGCATTTGGAACATTTACTGTCACCCATGATATCACTAAATGGACCAAAGCTGCCATTTTCTCACAAATCGGCAAGACCACGGAAATGTTTGCCCGCTTCTCGACCGTCGCCGGCGAGCGCGGGGCGGCCGATGCCGAGAGAGACATCCGCGGATTTGCTCTAAAGTTTTATACCGAAGAAGGCAATTGGGATCTGGTCGGAAACAATACACCGGTGTTCTTTTTCCGTGATGCCCAGAAGTTTCCCGATCTAAACCATGCAGTAAAACGCGATCCACGTACCAATATGCGAAGCCCAAATACCAATTGGGATTTCTGGACCTCTCTGCCGGAAGCATTGCTTCAAGTCACCATCATCATGGGTGATCGCGGGCTCCCGCTGTCTTATCGCTTTATGCACGGTTTCTCATCCCACGCTTATTCATTCATCAATCAAAATAACGAAAGATTCTGGGTCAAATTCCACTTCCGCTCACAACAGGGAATCAAGAATCTGACAGATCAGGAAGCTGCCATGGTCGTGGCCAGCGATCGGGAAAGTTCTCAGCGAGACTTGTACAATGCAATCGAACAGGGTAAATACCCCCGCTGGAACATGTATGTTCAGATCATGACCGAAGAACAAGCCAATGCTATGGAAAACAATCCCTTCGATCTGACCAAGATGTGGCCCAAAGCAGACTATCCACTGCATGAAGTCGGTTATTTCGAACTTAATCGGAATCCGGAAAATTATTACGCCGATGTCGAACAGGCTGCCTTTACTCCAGCCAATGTCGTCCCGGGCATTTCCTTCTCTCCTGACAGGATGTTGCAGGCCCGTTTATTCGCTTATGGTGATGCCCACCGTTACCGTTTGGGAGTAAATCATCACCAAGTCCCAGTTAATGCTCCGCGTGGTGCCGATCACGTCCATTCATTCCACCGTGATGGTGCCGTTCGAGTCGATGGCAATCAGGGTTCTCAGTTGCACTATGAACCCAACTCATATGGCAACTGGCAGGAACAACCTGACTTTGCACTGCCGAAAGAACCGGTCAAGGGCGATGTCTATCGCTATGACTTTAGAGCAGATGATAATGATTATTTCACCCAACCGGGACAGTTGTTCCGGGCGATGACGCCCGATCAGCAACAGGTGCTGTTTGATAACACAGCCCGCAACATGGGAGACTCGACGCTGCAGATCAAGCATCGTCACATCTTCCATTGTTTCAAAGCCGACCCTGCCTATGGTGAAGGGGTCGCGAAGGCTTTAGGGATTGATATCAACGACGTCAACCTTGATCTGCCTGTCAGTGAGTCTAAAGAAGCCAATAAAGCTATGCGACAAGCCAATCCTCACCTCAATGTGCCGACAGAACCCGTCGACTCAGGTGTGGAGATCGACACCAATACTGTCGACTATATTGATCCATTGACCGATCCCTGGCTGTTATAGAAATACAAGACACAAACCGGAAAGCTCATGCTTTCCGGTCTTTTTTTATTACAGATGATCATTCACAAAACCTGGCATAAGCAGACTCCAGGCAAGATGTATAGTTGACTTTCATCCTGATCGTCTCATTATTAATTTGAATATTTTTTATTTTATTCTATCAAGGAAAAGTGATAGGATTAATCATACGACAGAATCTTGTAATATCGATCTAACATATATGATAGTAATACTGCTGTATGGATTGGAGTACTCCGCTGAAACTCAAAGACATGTATCAAACATCCAAATCCCATTATGATAATTTTGATGCTAAGAAACACTTCCTGATTCTTGGCCTCTTTATGATTTTTTATTTTGTATTTCAGGAAACGCTGATGTATGTATTGACCAGAGCCGGCAACTTTAGCAAGCATTATTTTTCAGTCTTGAGCTTTGCCATGCTAAATGGGGTCCTGTTCTGGGGAATTAGTATCTTGATACCGCCAAAGTTTCGCAGAATAATAACGAATGGTTTGCTTTTGATCGGAACCGTCATGGTGTGTGCTCAGCTTGTGTATTACAGTTTTTTTCGGACATACTTTATCCTGACCTCTGTCGGTCGAGGCGCTCAAATTGTAGAGTTCATGGACATTATTCTGGAATTGCTCAGGAATAAACTCTGGGCGATCCTACTACTTTTCCTACCTATGATTATCTATGCTTTTCTGATCTCAAAACCCAAAACAGATTTTAAAAGCATCGGTAAGAAACGCTTTCTACCCCTGATTATTGCTTTATTGATCATTATTGGTGTGCATGCATCATTTATCTTAGTCCCAAATGATTCTGTCGCCAAAGATTATTTTCTCTATCTGAACCGTCCGTATCAGGCATCAGAGTATTTTGGTACTTATACGGCTGTAGGTATTGATTTTCGGAATTCTATCTTTGAAATCAACTCATCGCAGGATAAGTTGGCAGAGGATTATACTGATCCGACTATGCCTAGTATTCCGACAAAAGAGTCAGAAGGCAATGAGCCCGGTAATTCGAAAACTGAAGAGCCGACAGGACATTCTGATAATACGGACCCTGAAACACCTGAGACTCCCACTGAGCCTGAAGCCCCAATTGATCGATCGCCCCATATCCTGAATATTGACTTTGAGGACCTAGCTTCCGGCAGAAGCAGAGATGTTTTGAAACAGATGGATCGGTATTTCAACAGTGTTGAGCCCACTTTGAGAAATGAACACACCGGAATATTTGAAGATTACAACCTTATCGTCATTACAGCAGAAAGCTTTTCTCACTATGTGCCCGATCCCGATCTAACGCCGACACTGTACAAAATGATGACAGAAGGTTTTCATTTGACCAATTTTTACAATCCGGTCTGGAATGTTTCAACCTTAGATGGTGAATACGTTGTTGTGACAGGCCTCTATCCAAAAGACGGAGCATGGAGTCTTTATCACATGGCTTCTCGGGAACAAGCATTTTCTTATCCGAATCGACTGCCAAACTATAGCTCCTACGCATTCCATAATCACACTTTCGACTATTATTCCCGGGAAGTTTCCCACCCTGCGATGGGTTATGATTATTACGCGTTAGGCAGAGGCCTCGATGTGACTCCGAGCTGGCCGGAATCAGATCTGGAGATGATGGAACTTTCTGTCGACATGTGGATCGATCAGGAGCCTTTCAACATCTATTATCTGACTGTGAGCGGCCACGCCGGTTACTCCCGCTACGGTAATGCTATGTCTATGAAAAACTGGCACAGGGTCGAAAACCTGCCATTGTCAGATGAGGCAAAGAGCTACCTTGCATGTAACCTCGAACTTGAGGATGCCATGACCTATTTACTGGAGCGTCTGCGTGATGCGGGCATCGCTGATCGGACTTTGATCGTTCTGAGTGCAGACCATTATCCTTATGGCCTGTCTGATGAAACGTTCAATGAATTGGCCGGCGGGGAAATCGATCATCAGTTCGAGCTCTACCGCAGTGCCGGTATTATTTACGTTGATGGTATGGAACCGGTCGTAATAGATAAACCTGTTGCCAATATTGATTTGATGCCGACAATTTACAATCTCCTGGGCGTACCATATGATTCCCGCCTGCTGATGGGAAGGGACATCCTATCGGATAGTCCCGGTCTTGTGTTATTTAACGACCTGAGCTGGATTTCAGAGGTCGGAAGATATACGTCTGCATCAGAAAAATTTGAAGTCAATGCTCCTTATAGCCTTGAGTCAATTCCCGAAAACTATGTTAACAGTATCAACGATATCGTGCGCAATCGGTTTTTATTCAGCAGATTGATTCTTGAAGAAGATTATTACGCTCAGATTGGGCCACCCCTGATAGAGGAAGAGGACCGATAAGACCCGCAAAATATGGATAAAAGCGTAAATAAACAAACCACATCGATCTTTAAGAAGAAACACCAAAAACCGGACGAAGACTGGAAGTCAAAGGATTAGACCGTCAAAATAAAAAAAGCCGATAACATCTTACCAATGTTTTCAGGCTTTATATAATGGTGGAGATGATCAGATTCGAACTGACTGCCTCTTGAATGCCATTCAAGCGCTCTCCCAAGTGAGCTACACCCCCATATACTTACGTAACGAAATGAATTCTATACTATAATTGTTTTTCTGTCAACCCGTCGGGTAAGATAAAAATAGGATTTAACGGGGTTGCTCCAACACAACGACGTGCTGATGCACCAATCGAGCTGAGGGGTGGGTAGAATGGTTGTGTCGTACCCGTATGCCCAAACAAAATAAACTTTGATATGTCTGATATTTTTTAACAAATCAATGCCGGAATGTTTTAAAATTCCGGTTTTTTTTT
>JAAZLX010000006.1 GCA_012799095.1 Tissierellia bacterium | reverse complement strand
GCGAAGCACAGCCGGGTGAAGACCCGATTGAATCACGGTCTTGGCAGATCCCAGTACAGTCTGAGCCGCCATATCATAGGCATCACTATGTGACAGTCCGGCTTTGATCCCTGCTTGAGCCATGGCTTCAATCATCATAAAAACATAAGCCGGACCAGATCCGGCCACACCGGTGACTGCGTCCACCAGATTCTCGGGCACCTGATAGACCCGTCCAAAACTTTCCAGCAGCTCCATCACTCGTTGGTTATCCTGTTCAGTGATGTGATCACCCGGGCAATATGCCGTGACCGACTCCAACACCATGGCCGCCATATTGGGCATGATCCGGACCAGTTTGATTGGCTTTCCAAAATAGCCCTCGACATCTGCCAGACTTTTGCCCAATGTCATCGATACGATGATCGTATCCGGAGAAATATCATCCCGGATCTCCTCGATCACCTCTTGATATAAATAGGGCTTGACTGCCAAAAAAAGTACATCAGATGACCGGGCAACGGCCCGGTTATCCAATGCTGTTCGTATCCGAAATTGTTTCTCGACCGCTTCCAGGCTTTGCGCCCGGCGAGCTGAGGCAATGACGTCTCCCGGAACGACCCCGGAATCGATCAATCCTGCGATCATGGCTCGGGCCATGTTCCCCGCACCGATAAAACCGACAGTCATCAGGCGACCTGCGGTTGAAGTTTTGGTGCAGTTTTGGCTTTGTCGGCTTCAATTTTTTCCTGAAGCGCGTCATAACCTTCTTCCATTAACAGAATGAAGTCCCGGTCATCAAGGGTCTCATATTCCACCAGCGCTTTGGCCAGTTCTTCCAGTTTGACTTCATTGTCTTCGACGATCTTAAGCGCTGTCTCATAAGCATGGTCAACGATGGTCTGGATCTCACGGTCGATCTCGGCTACCAGTCTTTCAGAATGGTCACGCCGGGTCATGATATCGTTGGCAATAAAGACATTTTCCTCTTCCGAGAACGCCATTTGCGGCAGATTTTCACTCATGGCATATTTCACCACCATATTGCGGGCAATGTCGGTGACATGTTTTAAATCATTGCTGGCTCCGGTGGTAATATCTTTCAATACCACTTTCTCGGCCGCCCGACCGCCCAGCATAACAGCCAGCATGTTCTGCAGCTGCTCTTTGGTCATATAGTTTTTCTCATCCTCAGGCAAGCTCATGGTAAACCCACCAGCTCCTCCCCTGGGAATGATCGTCACCATATGGACCGGGTCAACATTAGGCAAATGATAGGTCACCAAAGCGTGGCCGGCTTCGTGGACACTGACCAGACGTTTTTCTTTCGGCGTGATGACTTTGCTCTTCTTTTCCACTCCGACGATCACTTTGGTTATCGCCTCTTCTAACGTCGGCATGGTGATTTCGGTCTTGTTTTTCCGGGCAGTCAATAGGGCCGCTTCATTCATAATATTTTCTAAGTCAGCCGGGGTAAATCCGGGAGTCCGTTTGGCAATGACTTCAAAGTCTATATCGGCTGCCATCGGTTTGTTCTTCGAGTGGACTTTTAACATATCGACCCGCTCTTTGACATCCGGAATTCCAATCTGAACTTGTCTGTCAAATCGCCCCGGACGAAGCAGGGCCGGGTCAAGAATATCAGGTCGGTTGGTTGCAGCGATAATGATAATTCCCTGGTGATCGCCAAAACCGTCCATCTCGACCAAAAGTTGGTTCAAGGTTTGCTCGCGTTCGTCATTGCCACCGCCCAGGCCGGCACCACGACGACGACCGACTGCATCGATTTCATCTATAAATATGATACAGGGGGCATCCTTTTTCGCTTGAGTGAACAGATCACGCACCCGGGAGGCTCCGACACCGACAAACATCTCTACGAAATCACTTCCGGAGATACTATAGAACGGAACACCGGCTTCACCGGCTACAGCGCGTGACAAATAGGTCTTACCCGTACCGGGCAGACCGACCATTAAAATCCCCTTCGGGATCCTGGCTCCAATTTTGGCAAATTTCTGCGGATTCTTCAAGAAATCCACCAGCTCGAATAATTCTTCTTTTTCTTCTTTTAATCCGGCGACATCAGCAAATGTGATCCGGCGTTCACCGCCTTGTTTGATCAACTTAGCCTTGCTCTTGCCGAAGCTCATCGCTTTATTGGTGCCGCCTTGAGCATTCGAAAACATAAAGTAGAGCAGTCCCATCATGATCACAAGTGTGATTATCGTGGGCAACAGCTCAATCCAAATCGAACGGCCTTCCGGCGGATTTGTTTCAAAATCAATATCATTGACTTCGGCATAGTTAATAATCTGATCAACTATGTCATTGGTCAGCGGGATAGTGATCCTAAATTCCTGACTGTCCTCGCCTCGCAGCACACCTGTTAAGACATCGCCCTGCAAGGCCATTGTTTCGACCTGATCTTCCTTTAGCGCATCAAAGACCTGCCTAAAATTCATTGTTTCCGGTTGGGGACCAATACCTCGCAAAAAGTTTGTCCCGATAAGCGAAAACAAAATGATCAGGATCAGATATGGCAACAGAGTTCTCTGAGACCTTCGCATACATCCTCCTAATCGCTATCTTAACAATAATACATCAGTTGTCATGCATTGTAAAACGAAGACAGATGAATGGAGCAGTCTTTTTCGGTATGTAGGCCTTTCGATAGCCCAATATCCAAAAAATCTGCTGATCATCGGTCAACAAAGGGATTCGATCCCTCATCGAACGACTGATTTTTTCATCGATAAAATAGTTTTTTAAATATTTGGTTACTGTTGGTGAGAGCGAAATTCGATCGCCCGCCCGGCGTGAGCGGATGCGCAACTTGCCCTTTATTAGATGAGAGGGAATTGCCAGATCTCCCGACGCCTCTTCACTATAAAACAGTTCAAGAGTTCCACCGGGAACCTGATTGATTCCTTCATTTAATTCCATGGTTTCTATATCGATCAACGGTTCATCTTTATCCCGGACGAAAACCTTCGTCTGTTCCAAAGAAAACCGGGTATCGCCTAAGACTAATTCACCCGAGTCCGATTGTTGGATCAAGCGGTATAACAACTCGATCTGAGTAGCTCCAATGTCTTTCAGATCTCCGCGATGACGTAAGATATTACGAATCAAACGCCCGAACAAAGCCGGAGACAGTTCTCGTAATAATGCGCTATCAAACTCCCGGGCTGTTGCATCATGTTTCTGCAAGACCTGTTCGAAATAAGCGTCATCCTGGGCCAACAACTTCATGGTGGTCACAATATGATCGTTCAGGTTGGGATCGATCACCTGTTTCAAATAAGGGATCACTTCCTGACGACGCAGGTTTCTTTTGTATCGGGTGTCAAAATTGGTCATGTCCTGGACATGAGTCAATTGTTTGTCAGATGCGTAGCGGATGATTTCTTCTTTGGTCATAGCAAGCAGGGGCCGGTATTTGTAACCCTCTTTGACCGGCATACCGCTCAAGCCCCTGGTTCCGCTGCCGCGAAACAGATTTAAAAAAAACGTCTCTATGTTGTCGTCCTGATGGTGACCAAAAGCGACATAATCATACCCTTCCTGTTCGATCAGCTGCTCGATCCACTCATAGCGAACCGCCCGGGCAGTCTCTTCCAGGCCCAGCTTGCGGCGTTGACTTTCTGCCGGCACATCAGATCGCTTGAGATGGATCACCAATTTATGTTTTTTAGCGATATCTATGACAAAATCTTCTTCTGCCAGCGATTCCTGTCGGATGCCATGATTGAGATGGAACAGATCTAACGTAAAATCGACCAACTGCTTGTGTTCAAGTAACTTATCCAGTAGTACGACCGAATCGACACCACCGGAAAAAGCCACCAGCACTTTATCACCCGGTTGGATCATTGAGAATTCTTTTTGCATAATTGCCTACTGATTGCATAGCCTTCGAGGTTGCCATAATCACTGACAACCAGCCACTCCTGGTGGAATGCTTCCAGCAGAAAGTGGAGTATTTTGATGCCTGCGACAATGATCGGCTCTCTTTTCGGATCCAGTCCCGCAATTTCCAGCCGGTCTTGATGCGACATCTCCTGTAATCTATTTACCCACTTTTCGAGACTTGCCTTCGATAACCTCTGAGCTTGGATCAGATGCCTCTGATATTGATTCATTTCCAGTTGCATCGCCATGATGGTCGTGATCGTGCCTCCGATGCCCACCAATGACCCAAAAGCCGGCGGCAGGTCATTAAATATATTGGCCAATTCGAGTTCCGGATCATCAGTATAACGCAATGCGCCGACCGGATAAGAACGCTGATACGTAATTTCATCCCGACCTTGTATGATTTCGGTACTGGCTCCGCCGATATCGATCAGTGTCCAATCTCCATCGCTCAGAGCAGAGGTAGCACCTAAAAAGCCGATCATGGCTTCTTCATCACCATCGATCACGCGGACATTCCAACCGTAGCGCCGGTTTATCTCCGCGACAAACTCCTCACCATCGGCTGCTTTACGGACTGCTTCCGTGGCAAAGGCCTCGACTTGCTCCACCTTCTGACGGCGGATCTCATTCTGAAAGCGATCAAACACCTCCCAGGTGGCCCGGATGCCTTCAGGTGACAATTTTCCGGTACGATTCAGGTCATGGCCCAGACGGGTAATGTCGAGATCCGTCACCCCTCGGGCAAAATCTTCAGTTGTTTTAAAAATAAGTAATCGGACCGAATTGGATCCGATGTCAATCACTGCTTTCATGGTCACCTCGAAAAAAAGAATGAGTCAAGTTGCCTTGACTCACTGGTTAATAAAGAACAGGATCTCATCAGGCTTGACCATATTGTATTTTTCGCGAGCGACAATTTCAATATATTCAAGCGAAGATGATTTGTCCAACTCCTCCTGCAGATTTTGTTTGACCAGCTTGAGCCGCTCGATCTTGGCAATATAACCCAGACGCTCGGCATTCAGTTGTTTGATCTGCATCTGCTGAGAAACAAAGGTCGACGTCCCGAAGATGATCAGTCCGAGGGCGATCAACAACAGCAATTTTTTACGATTAAACCACTCTGTCATCATACCTCCTCGACCATGGTTTCGGCTGTCCCTTTGGACGCGTGTTCATGAAGGGCAATCACCCGAAAACGAACAAAGCGCTGACCAAATTGAATTGTGAGGATGTCATCCGGTTTGACAACATCGCCTGCCTTGGCGATCCTGTCATTGAGACGGACCTTGCCGGCATCACAAAACTCTTTGGCTATGGTACGACGCTTGATTATTCGGGCTACCTTAAGAAATTTATCAATTCGCATGTTGGAAAAAGCAGCCGAAGCTGCTTAAATTATTTCTTCTTCTTCTTGGTGTTAACGATTTCTTTGAGTCCCTTGCCGGCTTTAAAGACAGGAGCTTTGCTGGCAGGGATTTCCATTACTTCGTCGGGACGTTGCGGATTGCGGCCTTTACGGGCTTTGCGATCGCGTACTTCAAATGTTCCGAAGCCAACCAGTTGAACTTTTTCGCCTTTTTTGAGTGAGCCTTCGATACCGCCGATGACCGCTTCAAGCGCAGCTTGAGAATCTTTTTTGGTCAAGCCGGTTTGTTCAGCTACATATGCTACTAAATCAGTTTTATTCATTTTTCCTCCTAATGATAACTTACCCTAATGATATACCGATAAGCTTGTTATTTCAAGCCTTTTTTACCCTTGTTCAACATCTTCAACCATTTGGGACACTTTTTCACTTAATAGCAAATCAAGTGGCAGGTCTCGTTTGGTTGCTTCAGCGACTATCTCCATCAATTGCTCAACTAATTCTTCGTCCGATGCTCTGGTCAAGCCACCTTGTGGTTTATGACCCAATAGCTTGATAGCTTTCATACCATAGTGCAACGGGCTGACTCTGGGAATGGCTCTCAACCGGTCACTGAGTGTTCGCTCAGACTGTTTGTTTTTCTCCCACAGCTCTACTACTGCATCGGGTGTAGCAGCAATATCGTTTTGAAATACATGAGAGTGGCGTCGAATCAGCTTATCGGTGATCCCCTGGATCACATCATAGATGTTGAAATACCCCGTCTCGCTGGCGATCTGAGCATGGAACACGGCTTGAAACAGCAGGTCGCCCAGCTCATCTTCCATCATTTCATAGTCGGCCTGATCGATCGCCTCCAACACCTCATAGCTCTCTTCTATAAGATATCGCTTGAGGCTTTGGTGCGTTTGTTGGCTGTCCCAGGCGCAACCGCCCGGAGCACGCAATCGTGCCGTCACATCGACCAATTCCTCTAATGTACGGTGTCTGGCCTGACCGGCCGGAATAAACAAACTGGTTAAATGATCGAATACCGGCTGGTGATCCAGTTCATACAGTGCGACCTCGATCAGTTCTTGCTGATCCTCGATCCCGGCTGATTTGATGATCACGACCATGCGGTCATCGGGAATCGTTTCCATCAGTTTCAATTTGACCTGTGAAGCTACAGCCTGCGAATACACCTGGAGCAGAAGTCCCGAGATATCCTCCGGCAGACGGAAATCACTCAGACCATCCAAGATCATCAGGCCACCCGTGACATCATATTGGAGCGCTTGAAGAACCGGTTCCACAAAGCTCACCCCCGGTATCACCCGGACATCCGTCATCTCAAGCAGGTGCCTGACGGTGTGTTCTGCCTGATACGGACTGCCGGGGACGGCAAAAACAACATCCCCGCCTAAGGACGCCTGATAGACTGTTTCAGCGATCTGACGATACAGAGTATCGAAGTCCTGCGCCTGTTCATACGCGTCATCAAAGCTCTCATATTCCAACTCGAGTTCTTCGAGTACCGGGTGCCATGAGGTCCGGAGATAAACTTTTTCAGCTGATGTCAATGCGTCATAGGCATCCCGGGACAAATAGCTTCGGCTGCCCGGCCCCAGTCCGACAATCGTTAACATGTCTCTCCTATTTCAGGTCGAATTTTTCTATTTCAGCGGCGTTTTTCCATTCATCGATCCGGCGGTAATATTCCCGGCGAATGGAATCTTCCATGATGCCCCTTGTGGCAAGCTCAATCGTCGCTTCGTCCACACCGGCGGCATCCATTTCATCAAGTGTTCGCTGTTCACTGATCAGGATCAGGTGGTAGCCTTACTGTGACTCGACCGGTTCTGTGACCACGCCGACTTCAGCGTCGAACGATGCATCATTGAACTCCGGAACCATTTCGGTCCTGACAAAATAACCCAGATCGCCGCCGTCTTGAGCAGACCCATCGATCGAGTTTTGTTTGGCGAGTTCGCCAAATTGAGTCGGATCATCTTTTAGCGTTTGATACAATTCATCCGCCAGGTCTTTTTGATCCAGCGGGACTAAGATGTGGGCCCCCCGGACCTGAGCAATTGAATTTTTCAGCAATTGATCGTACTTGTCTTCGTCATCTTCGATCGAGCGTTGAATACTGGCGATATATTCCCTGTTTGTTTGATCATTCAGCAACATTCGGAATAAAAAGTCGTCGTCGATGTCGTTTTCGTCCAGGAACTCGCGAATCGCCTTGCCGGCCTCGCTCGGGGCATCGGCTGTTCCAAAAGTCGCTTCCATGTATCGACTGTAATAGTCGTCCATGTATTCTTCTGTCGGACCGATATCGGCTTTTTTTGCTTCGCGCAGAATAAGATGTTCATCGATCATATCTTCGAGTAGCTGCTCACGCAGCGGGTCCAAGACTTCGTCACCGGCATCATCAAAATAATTCGGCCCCTGACGCATCGTGATATTGTACTTGATCAGTGCCAGATTTCGGTTGAATTCAGCTCGCGAAATCGACTCGCCATCGATCGTGGCCACGGCATCATCAGTATTGGTAGACGGACTGGAACAGGCCAGACTGAACATCATCAGCCCGATCAACAGTCCGATTAGCATTTTTTTCATAGATTTTCCTCCAGGGGTCCATTATACGTCAATGTATCCTTATATTGCAACATTCTCTCCAACAGGCGGATGATCCGGGCCAGATCCTTGTCCCGGTCGATCGGTTTATGGATCAACTCGATCACAAGCCGCGGCTTGTGTCTCAGATGCAGTTGAACTTCCTTCATATGCTGACTGATATACTGGAACAACTGTGTCGGTGGCGGATCGGACGGATCGATCATCAGGGTCAATTCGTCGCCTGCGGCATTGATCTCATGAAACGGGATTTTTTCTGCTAAAGACCGCAGATAGGATATGTCGATCAGCGCTTCGACCGGTCCCGGCATGATGCCGAAACGATCGATCAGCTCATCGATCACATCAGACCGGTCCTGATCGGAGTCGATCGTGCGAATTTTGCGATAGATCTCCATTTTCGTAGCGCTGTCCTGAATATAGCCATCGGGTAGATAGGCCGAGATGGCAAAGTCGACCGATACTTCCGGCACGTCCGGTTTGACGACGCCTCTGATCTGGTCCATCTTCTCCTGCAGCATCTGCATGTACAGCTCATAGCCGACCTCTTCAAAGTGACCGCTCTGAGAAGCCCCCAGCAGATTGCCCGAACCTCTGATCTCAAGATCGCGGATCGCGATCCGGAAGCCGCTGCCAAAATCAGTGAACTCTTTGATCGTGTTTAAGCGGTCCTGAGCCAAATCTTTCAGCACCATCTTCCGGGGATAAAACAGGTAGGCATAGGCCATGCGATTGGTCCGTCCGACCCGCCCCCGCAGCTGATACAGCTGAGACAGCCCGAAGTTTTGAGCATCTTCGATGATGATGGTATTGACATTGGATATATCCATGCCCGTTTCCACTATCGTGGTGGAAAGCAAAACATCATAGTCTTTATCAATGAAGCCCAGCATGGCATCTTCCAGCTTGCGCTCTCCCATCTGTCCGTGGGCTGAAACGATCGATACTTCCGGTACTAGACGGGCCAGCTTGCTGTGCATCCGATCCATATCATGGATCCGATTGTAGATATAGTAGACTTGACCTCCCCGCTCGACCTCACGCAAAATGGCTTCCCGGATCAGTCTTTCATCAAAGGCTGTGATATAGGTCTGGATCGGATAGCGATCTTCCGGTGGATCCTGCAGGATGCTCATATCCCGGATCCCGCTCAGTGAATAATTGAGAGTCCTGGGGATCGGGGTGGCCGACATGGCTAAGGTATCGACATTGGCTTTCATACGCCGGATTTTTTCTTTGTGCTTGACTCCGAAGCGCTGTTCTTCATCTACCACCAACAAACCGAGGTCATGGAACTTAAGCGTATCACTCAGGAGCATATGGGTCCCGACCACAATATCGATCGATCCGTCAGCCAGGCCTTTTTTGATCCGGGTCCGATCCTTTGGTCGGGTCAGGCGAGACAACATCTCGACCTTCATCGGATACGGCCCAAACCGTTCCAGCATCGTGTTGTAGTGCTGCTCGGCCAGAATGGTCGTCGGCACCAATATCGCAGCCTGCTTGGAGTCCATGACGGCTTTAAACACCGCCCGCAGGGCTACTTCGGTTTTTCCAAAGCCGACATCACCGCACAACAACCGATCCATCGGACGGCTCCGTTCCATGTCTCGCTTGATTTCGGCAACGCAGCGCAATTGATCCGGAGTCTCTTCATAGGCAAAATCAGCTTCAAACTCACGTTGCCAAGGCGTGTCCGGACCAAAGGCAAAGCCCTTAGACTGTTCTCGTTGAGCATACAGCGCCAACAATTCATCCGTCAGATCCTCAATGCTCTTTTTAGCCCGTTCCGTTTTCCGTTTCCATTCGTTCGTGCCCAGACGGGTGGGTCGGACCGAGGCCAGATCTCCCCCGATATATCGTTGGATCAGATCTACTTGATTGGTAGGGATAAACAGTTTGTCACCGGCGGCATACTCCAACTCTAAATAATCGCGCCGGATACCTTCGATCTCTTTTTTGACCAGACCGGTA
Organism: Tissierellia bacterium; assembly: GCA_012799095.1. Classification (GTDB taxonomy): domain Bacteria; phylum Bacillota; class Clostridia; order Peptostreptococcales; family Acidaminobacteraceae; genus DUPT01. Next base: position 8,597 of record JAAZLX010000006.1, on the reverse strand, counting down.
TATCGCCCGATCCCGTGGTGCAGATGAACGACATAATCACCCGGTTTTAAATCGAAATAATCATAGATCCGGTGAGACTTATCACCAAAACTGCGCCGCCGCTTCTTCTTGCTGGTGCCGAAGATATCAGCCTGTGAATAGACAGCTACCCTGGCATCGTCATCGATAAAGCCGCTTTTGAGTGATAGGCTGAGTATTCCGATGTCGCCGGGAGAAACATCATCACCCTCCCGCAACTGGCGATAATTGATGCCCTCACTTGCCAGATGGCTCCGGATCAGATCGGACCGCTCCGTCGTCAGGATCACCTGACGGTAATTTTGTTGTTGAAACGTTTTGAGGTGATCACTCAGCTGTTGCAGGTTGGATTTATACTCCGGCTGTTTTCTTGTCTGTAAGCGATACACTTTATCATCAAACACATGAAACTGATTCAGTGAAATTTGGGGGATTTCTGACAAAGATCGGGTCAACTGCTCGACCGTCAGCAGGTTGGCTTCTTCACCCGGCAATGCTTCATGACGTTCGAGAGCTTCGACCAATCGCAATGAATAGTCCTGCTGCATTTGATCGAGCCGCTTATAGACTGAATCTTCCTGAATGATGCCGATGACGCGAAAGTCAGCGTAGTCCAACAAGGTCGATGACTGGCCGATCAGATGATAATAACGATCTCGTTCCAAAGAAAAATCTTCACTCCAACGGATATCATCCGGCACATGTTCTGCCAGTGCCCGGTCGATATCATCATTGGTAAATGATTCGACCACCGGACCGAAACAGAATCCATCCAGGTTTTCAATGCTCTTTTGAGTCGTTTCATCAAACAGTCGAATCGAGTCGATCTCATCACCGAACACTTCGATCCGCACCGGATGATCGCGTTCCAGGGTAAAGACATCAATAATATCGCCCCGCTGAGCAAACTCACCCCGGTTCTCGACTAACACCTCCCGGGTATAGCCCAGTTGATCCAGTCGATAAAGCAGCTGATCAAAGTCGATCAGCTGACCGATCGTCAGTTCGATTTTGGCCCGGCGCATCGCCTGATGCGACACCAGTCTCTGAGCAACACCTTTGACCGGTGTGATGACCACTTTGGAAAACTCAGGCTCCAGCATTTGTTGCAGCTGGAGCGAGCGATTGATCAGGGCTTCTTTCGACTGGGCATAGATCGGATGCGTTAACAATTCCTTTGGCTGCAGAACGATCGTCTCCAGGCCGAGACCGCTCAGATCAGACCCTACTCGTTCGGCTGTCATCATATCCGGTGTAATGATCAAGCTCGGTCCGTCCGGTTTCAGGGCATGGAAAATCAGTGAATCGACCGATTCACTGAGTCCATCAAATACCAACCGCCTGTTCAATTCCGGCCTGCTCCAACGGTAAAGCGCAAAAAAATCCATCAGCCGTTATTCCGGTTCATGCTATATTCGACCCCGCGCTCAAGATAGTCTTCAATGGCACAGGCTGCCCGTTTCAGGATATCATCCAGCTCGGGTTGTACGATTTTCGAGAAATCACCCAATACAAAATCCGCCAGCTCACCACGCGGCCTGTCATCTGAGATCCCGAGACGAAGCCGGGGAAAGTTTTCGCTTTGTAAATGGCTGACCAGTGAGCGCATCCCGTTATGGGTGCCCGGTCCACCACGCTTGCGAATCCGAAGCTGGCCGAAGGGAATATCGATGTCATCGACGATCACGAAGATATCTTCTGTCTCGATATCAAAATAATCAGCTAAAGCCCGGACAGCCCGACCACTGGCATTCATATACGTCATGGGTTTGACGATCATGACTTTTTGCGAACCGATCCGGGCTTCGCTGACCATGGCTTCAAATTTGATTCGAGCCGGGCTGATCGGATGGTTTTTGATAAATGTATCCAGAGCCATCCAGCCGATATTGTGTTTTGATCGGGCATATTTTTTTCCGGGATTGCCCAATCCCACTATCATTTTCACTCTTTTGCAGCCTTATTCTTTCCCTTGGCCCACCCCGGCTTGTTCTCCTGACGAGCCCGGCCGATCGCTAATCCCTCTGCCGGGACATTCCCGGTGACCGTGGTGCCGGCGGCGACATAAGCTCCCCGCCCGACTTCGACCGGTGCGATCAGATTGACATTACAGCCGATAAAGGCATTGTCTTCTATGATGGTGCGGTGTTTCTTGAGCCCGTCATAGTTGACGAAAACTACACCGCAGCCGATATTGACATTATCACCCACCTCACCATCACCGACATAGCTCAAGTGGGAAATTTTGGTGTTGTGTCCGATCTTGGCATTCTTCAGTTCGACAAAGTCACCGACTTTGACATGATTGCCCACAACCGATCCGGGACGCATGTAGGCGTAGGGTCCGACTGTGGTATCTTGACCGACAATGCTGTCCTTTAAGGTCGAATTTTCGACCAGGCTACGCTGACCGATCTGACAATTGGTCAAAATCGCGTTCGGTCCGATGATCGCATCCTCGGCAATCATCGTCTTCCCCCGAAGATGTGTTCCGGGGTAAAGGGTCACATCGGGATTGAGTTCGACCTGAGCATCAATAAAGATCGAGTCGGGTTGGATCATGGTCACGCCTTCTACCATCCAGTGATGGTTGATCCGCTGTTGCATCGTTTGGGTGACTTCCCACAGTTGAGAACGATTATTGATCCCGATGACCTCAGACTCATCATCGATCACATGTGCCCGGACCCTCAATCCGGCCTGATTCATCAACTCTATCAGGTCGGTAATATAGTACTCCTGTTGGGCATTATCATTGGTAAGCTTCGGCAGATATTCCTTCAAACGGTCGGTGTTGAGTAAAAACACACCGGAGTTGATCTCACTGATCTCCAGTTGCTCTGGGGTGCAGTCGCGGTGTTCTCGAATGGCCACCACCTGTTCACCTTCTCGCAGAATACGGCCGTAATTGTACGGATTGGAATGATTGACACTGAGGACCGTCAAATCAGCCTGCTCCCTCTCATGCGCTTCAAACATTTCCTTCAAGGTTTCTTGACGGATACAGGGAGCATCCCCTAACAAAATCAGGGTAGAACCACCTTCGAGCAGGTCCACGCCACACATCACAGCATGACCGGTCCCAAGCTGGGGGTCCTGAACGGCATATTCCAGTTGTTTATCCCGCAATGCCTGTTTGACCGGCTCAAAATCGTTATTCACAACGACAACGGTTTTCTCACTGCCTAACAACTCACTCATTTCTACTACATAGCGGATAACCGGTTGGCCCATTACGGGATGCAAAAACTTGCCCGTTTTTGATTTCATGCGCTTACTTTTGCCCGCGGCCAGTATCATTACATTTCGTTTCATGGCTAAATCCTCCAATCGTTATTATACACTATGCTGTCGCAAACCAACGAATTTGACGCATCAACAAGACGCGCAAAAGAGCCGCAGAGCGGCTCATGTGATGTCATTGATTCAGATAGCCTTAGGCTTTAGCCAGTGCATCAACAGTTGCCTGCAGGACTTCTTCGACCTCTGAGGCAACATCTGATAAATCGAGTCCCGGCAGTTGAGCCATAAGAGATGACGGCTTGATGGTGCCGACATGCACTTGTCCATCCTTTTCAAAAACGACCATTTTGCATGGCAAAAAATAGCCGACAGTAATTTCTTGTGTCAAGACCTGATGGGCTTTTTGTGGATTACAAACTTCCAACACAACAAATTTAGCCCCTAAGTCCAGTTGATTTTCATCGAGCTTTTTGGCCATGTCGAATTCCCACAGCACACCAAAACTTCGTTGTTTCAATTCCTGTTTGACCCGTGCAATCGCTTGGTCAAAAGCCAGTTTGGTAGGTCGTTGATAAATCAGGTCCATCCTGTTCTCCTTTTTGATCATTCTGTTGTTTGTCTTTTTACCCTTCCGGAAAAGCTTTCAACACATCCGAATATCCCTTAAAACGGCAAAGAAAAAACGGACTGCATCAAAGTGCAATCCGTCATGTAATGAATGACTAGTTTTGATAGTTGTCGTCGTCGAACGGTTCCTGAACCGTATCGTTCATGAAATCAGGCTGATCCTGTTGGGCACTTTCTTCATAGGCTTCAAAAATGATGTCTTGAAGGTGTTGGCGAGTCTCCGATTGAATCGGGTGGGCAATGTCTCTAAAGTCCCCCTCACCAACCTTGCGGCTCGGCATAGCAATGAATCTTCCATTGTTTCCTTCGATGATCTTGATGTCGTGTACCACAAAACAATCATCGATCGTTATGGAAACAACAGCTTTCATTTTGCCTTCGGTGTTGATTTTCCTGACGCGTACGTCGGTAATATTCATTAGCTCACCTGCCAATCTTAATATTGTACATCCATTGTAGTATATAATGAAGTTAAATTCAACGCGAATTTAACCAATGACCAATTTTACCCATTTAATCACTGTTTTGGGTGTGATCACTAAACAACTCTGTCAGTTCGGGTGATAACTCGACCGACAAATTTCCATTGACTTTATGTAAACCATATAAGTAGTGATGATTTTCCAGAGTGATCGGGCTGGATACTTCCTGCATAAACACACAACTGCCGATACATTCGGCTCCGTTTTCCCGGATCAGGCTCTTCAACCCGGCTAATGTTCCGCCGCCTTTCATAAAGTCATCGATCACCAGAAATTTGGCGTTTTTTTCAATCGCCCCTTTTGTCACATGCATGCTTTGAATGGTGTTATAAGACATACTTTTATAGTGAACACTCAAGGTGATGCCCTCACTGGCACGATTCGTTTTACGGGCAACGACCGCCCGTACGCCAAGCAATCGGGCGACTTCAAGCGCCAAAGGAACACCTTTGGTTTCGATCGTCAAAACACCATCGATTTCGTGATCATGATATAACGCTATCATAGCCAGCGCTATATTTTTCAAATGTGTTGGATTAAACAGGATATCACCATAATAGATAAAATCGCTTAGAATCAATCGATTGGGCTGCTGCATATGGATCAATATCTCTCGGAGTGACGTTTCGAGCTGCTTGGGGTTTTTGTGCGCTTTATACCGCACACCACCGCCGGCTCCGACAATCGTCTCAATAATTCCCAAGTGATACTTTTGAAAAGTCTTCTTTAGGATGTCAATGTCTTCCGATAAACTGGTTTTGGATGCACCGGTCATTTCCGAGAAAATTCGCAGACTAAACACCTGATTAGGCGAATCGATCAGGGTTTTGGTTAAGAATGAAATACGTTCGCTTCGTTTCATGACTTCCTCTTTATAATAGTATACAATATTATAACACTTCTTTTTCAACATATTTGATGAATTTGATAATATTCGAGATTTATTGTTGTATTATGTTCGTATATTGACGAATATTGGTCATTTTTTTCAACGATTCTTTGATTGAAGTTCGTCATTTGACTTATAGTATGTTCTGCAACAGGGGGAAACATGGGCTATGCCGGTATGGATCGGAAAGAAGAAGATATAGATCGCAAGTTAAATATTCATACCTGTCAGATCGAGGAATGGGATAATAACATGCTGGACTATCATCGCAGTGAACCGACGCCTTATGTCGCACTGGATTTATTTTTCAAGCATTATCTTCCGTTGGACAATGCCCGACTGGTCGATTATGGCAGCGGTCTGGGTCGGATCAATCTGTATTTTTACCATCACCTTCATATGCCCGGTATCGGAATCGAAGTCGATTCGGGACGGGTCCAGCGGGCCTGGGAAAATCTCGCTCAGTACGCTATCGGCCTCAATATCGCGGCAGACAAGGTCCCGATCCAATTCCTTGAAACCAAAGCGGAAGCTTTTTTACCTCCACCTCAGACAAACACCTTTTACCTGTTTCACCCCTTCTCCGACTGGATCTTTCGTGATGTCCTCGACCGGATCACTCAATCGATCGATCGGGATGATCGAACTGTCGATCTGATACTGTATTATCCTTCTTTCGGCTATTTTCAAAGCATTCAAACCTGCGGCTACTTTGAAGAATGGCTGTTTGTTGACTGTCCCTGGAACAAAGATCCCCGCGATGGCTTCTGGGTGTTTCGCCACTGGGCTGAGAAATAAGCTGACCTGCTGCAAAAAACGTATCACGTTTTCAGCCTATGAGACCTTTACCGAATCACCATGCGCATTACGCATTCTTAAAATACTATCGAACTTAGTGTGCTATAATTAGGAATGTTGTAGGAGGTAGCATGAAACAATTGCTCGATGATCATATTAAAAAAGTTCATTTAATTGGCATTGGCGGCATCAGTATGTCGGCCTTAGCTAAAATTTTACATAAAAACAATTACCAGGTCAGTGGAAGTGATTTCCAGGACGGCCATGAGCTGAGAGAGCTGCAAGCACTAGGTCTGGAGATCTATTCCAGTCACGAAGCTTCCCAGGTGCAGGGCCGTGATCTGATAATCTATACCTCGGCCATCAAGGATGACAACCCTGAATTGGTCGAAGCCAGACGTTTAGGTATTGAAACCATGTCCCGGGGCCATTTCCTGGGGTTACTCACCTCGCAATTTCACGACTCGATCGCCGTTAGCGGGACCCATGGGAAAACCACCACGACCTCGCTGATCAGTGTGATGTTAAAACACACCTCGATCGATCCGGTGCTTTTGGTCGGTGCCCACGTTCCGGAGCTGGGATCGAACACCGTCATCGGAGACGGAGATGTCATCGTCAACGAAGCCTGTGAATACTTTTCCAGTTTTCTTGATTTTGATTACACCATCGGACTCATTCTGAACATTGATGAAGACCATCTTGATTATTTCAAGGATTTAGATCATATCAAACAAACCTTTGTCGATTTCGCCAACAATGCCCGCAACAACGGCACCATGATCGTCAATATCGATGACGAAAATATCAATTCGGTATTGGATCGGATCCAGTCCGATATCATCACCTTTTCCACGGTCAGCGAGGCTGATTTCATGGCAAAAAATATCGTCTATGACCAACACGGCCTGCCGGAATTCGACATCGTCCACCGGGAGAAAGTCCTGATGCATGTCCATTTATCGATCCCGGGAGCCTACAATATCTCGAATACGATCGCTGCCGTAGCTGCGATCTATCAGGTGACTGATCAACTGGATGGTTTGGCTGAGGTCTTGAACAATTTCCACGGGGCATCCCGCCGATTGGAAAGCAAAGGTCTGTTTCAGGGTGCCAAACTGATCGAAGACTACGCCCATCATCCGAACGAAATCAGCAACACCTTGGAAGCGGTCCGAAAGATGCATCCCTACAGCAAGATCGTGGTCGCCTTCCAGCCCCACACGTATACCAGAACATTGAAATTATTCGACCGGTTCGTATCAGCATTTAAAGATTGTGATCATCTCTACCTGGTCGACATCTATGCTGCCAGAGAAAAAAATATTTTTGGCATCACTTCGAAGGATCTGGCGGAAGAAATCAATCACCATAGCGGAAACGCCGAATATGTCGGTGATATGAAAAATCTGCCGGCGCTGTTAAAAGATTCTCTGAATGAAGATTGTATCTTTATCGCCATGGGTGCCGGTGACATTTATAAAGTATTTGACATGCTATAAACGACAACCTCCGTTTCCGGAGGTTGTTTTCAATTCGATTGATCTGATGGTCCGGGTTTGTTCCTGTCTCTTTCCAGCTCACGCCACAGGCGTTTCATTTCCTCTACCAGTGCTCGATCGGCTACTCGTTCACCATAGCGGACCTGACGATAGATCTGACTCATGGGATGCGAATCCAGTCCGAGTTGTTCGGCTTTTCGATCAAGATCCTGTGAGGTATCGGAATCTTCCCGCTCTTTTTCCATCTTGTTCAAAAAGCGGCGGTAGTAATACCTGATCTGCTCATCCGCCTGACTCGGCATCGATTCTCGCCGAAAGCGTCTCTTTTTCGGTTCCAGCACTGCCATCTGCTCCCGGATATCATCGCCTTGTTCACTCGGTCGGCTGAAATGTATCCTTCGGATAAACACACGGTAGACAAGGTAGATCGTCAGGAGCAAAAAGAGTGCCATGACTATATTGCCGATGATGCTGCCAGTAAAGGCAGCCTCGGCACCCTGCATCATTTCTTCGCCGGCTTCTCCCAGACCGGGCGGAGGCTCCGAAGTCTCAGCCAGCTCCTCTACCATGATCCCTTCCGGATCGGCAAACAACCATTGATTGAAGGCTTCCAGCACACGATTGATCGGGGTCATCACCACCTGGTAAAATACTCCCACGATACGGCGAAGCTGATGTCTCAACCAGAGCGATTGACTGATGAGATAGGTGACGAAGATCAGTCCCAGATAGAAGATATTAGCCTGCCGGATACGCCAGTGGGATTGCCCGGTACGGTGATGTCTCAAACTGCGCAAAAAGAAGATCCCTGACAAAATCATCAAGGGCAGATAGACCGGTATTCCGGCAGTTTGACCGACGAAATAGGATGTGTTGTCACGCAAGATGACCAGTCCGACCAAAAAAAAGATGATGATCAAAACCTTATCGGCATAATCCAATTCATTGTGCGGTGCCGTAACGCCGACCAGATAGCGCCATAACAACAAGCCCAGCACCGGCAGTGACCAGCGCAATGATAATTGCGAGATCAGCGGC
>JAAZLX010000054.1 GCA_012799095.1 Tissierellia bacterium | reverse complement strand
TAATACTCCCCCTGCGACTGTTCGACATAGCCGACAGCGATGAATGTGTTGTATTTTTCAGCCATCTTTTTGGCCCAGGCTGAGGTGATCTGACTGTTCTCATCAGCATATGCCCAGATCGACTGATTGGCCATATAACTGGATAGCGCCAGCTCAGGCAACACGACCAGGTCGGGTCGGTCCAACCGGGCGATCAGCGATTCAATGTATCTCATCCGCTGATCGACCCCTTTCAAATTGTTGTCTAATTCCAACCCGAAGATTCGCATGCTCACAATACTCTTTCAATATAAGGACAATTACCTGTTCTTGCCTTTGATGTAGTTTCTGGCGTTTTTGATCCCTCCAAAGTCAGCAAACATTTTCTCGTTTTTTTGTTTTTCAATTTGCCTTGAATTTAACCCTTCGTAGTTTGTTTCATGTTTGATTTTTTTATAGTTATTTAGTCGTTCTTGCGATAATAACCCCTGTTCTATTGCCTCTCGAACTGCGCAGTCGGGTTCGTTTTCGTGTTGACAATTCTTGAATCGGCACTGCTGCGCCAATTCATCAATGTCAGTAAAGGTTTTGTCAAGATTGACACTCTCGACACCCAGTTCACGCATGCCGGGGGTATCGATGACGGCACCGCCACCGGGAAGAATGATCAATTCACGTCTGGTCGTAGTATGTTTCCCTTTGTCATCTTTTCTCAGTTCTTTGGTTGGAAGAACTTCTTCTCCCAGCAACCGGTTGATCAAGGTCGACTTGCCGACACCGGACGACCCGACGAACGCCACTGTCTTTCCGGGCGAGATAAAGGTTTTGATTGTACTGTACCCGCCTTCGACCAGGCTCGATGTCACGATGAGATCCACCCCGGTTGAAACCGATCGCATCTCAGATAGTTTCCGAGGCAGATCATTGCACAAGTCTGACTTAGTAAGTACAATAACCGGCGTCGCACCACTGTCCCAGGCAATCGAAAGATATCGCTCCAACCTTCTCAGGTTAAAGTCGTTGTTCAAGGACATACAGATAAAAACATAATCGATATTCGCAGCGACCACTTGAACATCATGCCCCGTACCTGCAGCCCGCCGCATAAATACACTTTTTCTTGTCAATACGTTATGGATGATCGCGTGGCCACTGCCATCTTCCTCACGATCGAGCATGACAAAGTCTCCAACTGATGGATAACCAGACACATCAGTGATACTATGGCGCAATTTCCCTGCGATTTCAGACAGCAACTTGGTTTTTTTCGTTGCTACCGTGTATACATCTTTGGATTGAGCAATTACCCTCCCCAAATAAAGGTCGGGATATAATGAGGCTTCCTGTAAAACCCTGTCGGTAAAACCTAAATTAATCAAATCTTCTTTCACCCTAGCACCTGCTATCAAGTATTGTGATAAATCCAATCATCGTCCGGATTTCATTGGTTGAGGTTACAAATTGACCACAAACATGAGTATCGAAATAAAAATTCCGAATATTGCTGCGAACAGATTCCGTGATTTTCTTTGCCCTTGATCATTCATATACATGAATGAAAAGATGACACTTATCGCCAAAGGGATCAATAATCCGAAAAGTTTCGGCAATGTGTTCGATGGCTTTCCGTCCAACCCAATCTGCACGGTCAATGACTCAGGCAAAATAATATATCCTACAACAGCCAGTATAAGTGATACAACGATGATCACTGATCCGATTACTTTTTCTTTGTTCCCGGTCATTTCATTCCTCCCGTCAATTGAATGTTTACTATTAAAATCGACAATTCTTTTGTTAACTGTTCAGGACGTCTTCTTATCCGACCGGAAAAGCCATGCCTCCAGGATCACTCCATAGACGATCCCCGCTACAAAACTGATTGGATCCTTGAATCCGGTCGAGCTGTAAAAAGCAAATGACACCAGTAGTCCCAGGAGTGCTCCCCGAACCAGCACCTTGTTTCTATTTGCGCTATCCCATGGAGCACCGATCACCAGACCAATGATGACCCGGTTGAACCAGAGAGAAAAGACAAACTCCGGTGTAGCACTCGAACCGGACCGGACATAAGCTCCCACAACACAGATCAGTCCCAATACAGCGCCGCCGATAAGGCTTGATTTTAAACGTTTGGTCATGACATCCTCTCTATTTTCTATTATAAAAGTTTCAGTGTAACGCTCTTTAAAGAATAACCTACTCCACGTGTTTTTTTGTTCACATCGATATGATATAACATCTCATCATGATAATACTCCATGACGATTCCCGTCTTATCGTTTGTTACTTTCATTATAGCACCTGGAAATCGATTTATTTCTCCTACCACAGGAGTAAAAACCGACAAAAAAGTTGATATAACAAAGCTCCCCCATTCGCAGAAAGGAGGAGCTTGTTGAATTGTCAGACACGACTATCTATGTTTACTCGGCACGATCCCGACAAGCGGTTCCATTTCCCAGGCAGCCTGATTGATATGAAGTAATTGATGAGAATTGTGAGGCAGAGGACTGCCAAAGTAATCTTGATAACATTTTTGTACGGAGGGATTCTCGTGTGAGAAACGAAGATCATTGATCTTATCACATCCAAGCAATATGTTGTCCAGACCTCTCATTCAAACTCAATCCCGCAGTTGTGGGTTGATTTTATTTCCGGCTTATTTTCGATCTGCGTCTCTGACTTGCTAATGTTAGCGGTTGGTTTTGTAAAGCCATGGATGCCGAATATACAACACGCGCTTAAGCAGTACGATACATAATACAATATATGGTAACATTAATATATAAGAAGTTGACCTATGCTTGCAGCCAACTACTCATCGTAAAAAGCAAATTAAAAGAATATTTTGACCGGGTAACGGACCATCATGAAACAGTGATTGTTACCTGAAAAGAAGCAAAAATGTTGTTATTATCAGCTTGGGTAGATACAGTGCGATAATGCGCTCGATTATAAATACAAAATATTCGGATATGATCGATCGCGAATCAACCAAGAATATCTTGAAAGGGTATTACGAGAACTAAAAAGCCGTGATTCGTTAACTCTCCGTTCTAGCTAGGGGACCACTTCACGAACTTTCCGGTTTCCCGAACGAAGTCTTTCAAAGGAGTTTACTATGAAAAGACAAATTTCAATCATTATCATTTTAGTCCTATTAGTTGCGACTTTCTCCCCTTTCTCTTATGCAAATAGCCATCCACTCAAAAAAAACGATCCAATCAACACCTTAAAAACATTTGTTTTTACCCCTAATGAAAGTTTTGATAGCGCAACTGACGACACAGTTATTGCTTATCTTGACGGGCTGGCAATAACGAAAGAACATATGCTAAAATATGCTACTCCAAAAGAAAATTCTACATACACGATGAATGCATCGGATTTTGCTAACATTCAATCTGCTAACGAAAATGTTTCTGACCACGCTACAACGGCTCAAACCTTTAGTTACCCCGTCCCTATCGGGATTTCAAATGTCCGAATTGATGTTGTTACAACCGCACCACAGTTTGGGCAAACAGTGCGCCACTTGTTTTTATCCAGCAATAAAGGAGCTCAACTAGCAAGCAAGATAGAAGTGTCGCCCATTGAAAACATCATTAGTTTTCTCAGCGCGTTTATTCCTAAAATCGGCGCCGCCATTACAACAACCTGGTTTATTCACAATATGTATCGAGCTGAGGTTGCAGGAAAAATCCGCTCTTTTACAGATTACGGGAAGAAGATTGAATTCCGAGATATTGTAACAACCTATGGTAGTTTTTACGCTGTGTTTGAATGGGCTGGATATATATGCACCGTTCCCTTTCCTAACAGCGACGTTTCCACATCTCAAGTTAAATTTGTTGGACTTCAATAATGATGTATCCTTTTGCATGGTTGTTGCCGCTCGGTCATGTTATCCTTGTTGTCTATGAGTTTTATTGTTATAAAACAAAGAAAATTACTCTTTATGTCTGGTGTGTAAAGAGCGTGCTTTGTCCGAATAAATATTTTAAGTTTCAGCTTGTAACCGGTATTTTAGCAAACTTTATATTATTACTCATCGTCGTGCTTGGCTTTGGAAAAACTCCGGAAACATGGTCTCCGATCTACGGAGGCGTCTACATCATTGTGTTTTTAGCGTCTTATATTCTGCGCGGGATCATTCCCAATAAATTAGGCTATTCTCTCAACAAAAGATAATTCAAAATAGCATACTCTTATTACTGTATAAAAGCCCCGACAAGGGCTTTTCTATTGTAAAAGTTTCAGTGTGTAACGCTTTTTAAGGAATAACCTACTCCACGTCGTTTTTTTGTTCACATCGATATGATGTAACATATAATCATGATAATACTCCATGACGATTCCCGTCTTATCGTTTGTTACTTTCGTTATAGCACCTGGAAATCGATTTATTTCTCCTACCACAGGAGTATAACCCGACAAAAATACTGATATAACAAAGCTCCCCCATTCGCAGAAAGGAGGAGCTTGTTGAATTGTCAGACACGTTTATCTATGTTTACTCGGCACGATCCCGACAAGGGGATCCATTTCCCAGTCAGCCTGATTGGTATGAAGTAATTGATGAGACTTGTGAGACAGTGGACTGCCAAAGTAATCTTGATAACATTTTTGTACGGAGGGATTCTCGTGTGAGAAACGAAGTTCATTGATCTTATCCAGACCATACAGGACCTGAGCCCGCTCTTCAGCTCGTTCCTCTCCCTCAAAGATCGGTTGACCCCCACCACCGGCACAACCGCCGGGACAGGCCATGATCTCGACGAAATCATACTTGGCCCGGCCGCTCTTGATGGCTTCGATCAACTTTCTGGTATTGCCCAGTACGCTGGCAATGGCAACTTTTAGCTTTGTGCCTGCCAAGTTGAAGGTGGACTCTTTCCAACCTTCTTTGCCGCGGACATTCTGGAATGCATCGGGGTCGAGATTCTCACCTGTGACGAGGAAGTAAGCACTTCTCAAAGCTGCCTCCATCACACCGCCTGTCGCTCCAAAGATGACAGCCGCACCAGTACCAACGCCAAGTGGCATATCGAGTTCTTCTTCCGGCAGATGGGCCACATCGATGCGCTCAGCACGGATCAATCGTACCACCTCTCTGGTAGTCAGAACGACATCGACATCCTGACCGGCTCCGGCCGAGTTCATCACCGGTACGCCCGCTTCATATTTTTTCGCGATGCAGGGCATGATCGAGACGGAGAAAATCTTCGAAGGGTCGACATTCAATAGCTGGGCATAGTAGCTCTTAGTAACCGCTCCAAACATCTGCTGTGGCGATTTGACGGTTGAGATCTGTGGCAACAATTCAGGATTTTGACTTTTGGCAAACCGGATCCAGGCCGGGCAGCACGAGGTAAACATCGGGAAGGTTTCTGTTTCTTTGTTATTTAATCTCTGAATGAATTCGCTTCCTTCTTCCATAATGGTCAGGTCGGCCGTAAAGTTGGTGTCGAACACATAGTTAAAACCGATTCTCCTCAAAGCACTGGCCAGTCGTTTGACCGTGGCGAATTCTCTAGGGATCTGTAATTGTTCACCCCATGAAGTCCGGATAGCCGGCGCAATTTGCACAACAGTGATCATCTCCGGATCGGCCAGG
>JAAZLX010000053.1 GCA_012799095.1 Tissierellia bacterium | reverse complement strand
TTCCCGGTCTTACCGAAACCAATAATCAATACCTGTTTCATAATCTACACATAATACATCAACAGTGATACTACAAGACCAACAAATGTGATCACAGAAAACATCACAACAATCATTGTTTCCGACATGCCCATCTGCTCAAAATGGTGATGGATCGGAGCCATCAAAAAGATCCGCTTTTGTGTTCTCTTATAATACACCCGCTGAATGATGACACTTAGGCTTTCTGCGACATAGATGATTGCGACAAATGGAGCAAACAGTGGTGTTTTTGTAATCAGAAAAAACATGGCTATCAGACCACCGAGCGCCATAGAACCGGTGTCTCCCATAAACAGTTTGGCCGGAAAACGATTATACAATAAGAAACCGATCAACGCTGCGATCGAAACAATGACCACGCCAAACAACGGAGAGGTTGTGTTCGGCCATACGATCAAACCAAAAAAGGCCAGCATGATGATCACGACACTGGTGTGGAGACCATCTACTCCATCGGTCAGGTTGGCGGAGTTTGCCAGGGCCAGCAAAAAAAAGACACCGAAGGGATAATACAACACCCCCAGATCAAACGGGCTTTTCATAAAGGGTACGATGACAGATTGAGCCCGTTCTCGAACCAGACTGACAAGCACGATCGATACCACGATCTGCAGGATAATTTTCTGCCATTCACTAAGCCCCTGATTTTGTTTGGCGCTGATTTTGACGAGATCATCCATGAATCCGATCAAGCCAAACAATAACATTCCCAATAAGACAAACAAATGCTCGTCCGTGACGCCAAAAAATAACAAACTGAGCAGACTGATCAGGATAATAAAACTTAATCCGCCCAAGGTCGGTACACCCTGCTTTTTTTGATGTGATTCCGGAGCCAGCTCATATACCGGCTGTCCAAAATTTAAACGCTTCAGCAGAGGAATAAAAAAATGTAGGCCGATTATCATGAATAGAAAAGTAACTCCAAAATAGATCAGATTATTTACCATAGTTCTCCTCAAGGTACCGAACCACTCGTTCAAGCTGCATACCACGAGAGGCTTTCACTAAAATTAAATCGCCCGGTTGGACATATTGGATCAGATGTTCACTCAAGCGTTGAATATTCGTAAAATGTCGTCCTGCCGGGTGTTTGGGTGCAATGTAGCGGGCAAATTCACCGATCGTAAACAGGCCGTCCAACTTATCGATATCACCAAACTGTCCCACATGGCGGTGTTCTTGCTGAGCCGCCTGTCCAAGCTCAAAGATATCTCCCAAAACGGCAATTTTTCGTCTCCCGCTCATGTCTAGCATCGTTTTCAACGCTGCTATCATCGATGAAGGACTGGCATTATAGGCATCATTGATTACTGTAATGTCACCGATCAGGCGGGTGGCAAATCGCATGTCGGCTCCTGAATATGCTGAAATCGCCTGTTTGATCAGACTCGGTTCAATTCCGAGATCCCGTCCGATGGCAATCGCCAAATGCGAGTTGTCTACCTGGTGTTCACCTCGGACACTGAGATCGACCTCAATATCCTGCCAGCGATAGGAATAGTAACCGTCATGGCTCGTAATATCATGCAATTGATCCCGTCGACACCGAATCACCGGTCGGTCACCGTAGTCATAACCATGTAGCAGTGGATCGTCATCATTAATATAGAGTGGATCTTCCGGGGCCATATGAGATGTAATTTCCAGTTTGGCATGCAATATTCCTGTGACGTCGTTAAAAAACTCCAGGTGTGACGTTCCGATATTTGTGATTACAGCGATATCCGGCCGGGTGATTTTTGATAACAATGCGATCTCACCGGGAGAGCTCATCCCCATCTCCAATACCAACATCTCGGTATCGGGAGGCATATTCAGCACCATGAGAGGCAATCCGATCTCATTGTTGAAATTACCTTTGGTAGCATATGTCCGGAAGCTGGTGCGACAAATCGCTTCCAACATATTTTTCAGAGTCGTTTTGCCATTGGATCCGGTAATACCGATCACAGTAGGATTGATCGCCTGACGGATTTCGTGGGCGAGATATTGAAGAGCCTGCAGAGAATCTTCCACCACGATCAGATCAAGATCTTGCAGCAGGTGTTCGTTTTCAGAATAATAAGTGGCTTCTACCAGCGAAGCTCTGGCTCCACCTTCAAACGCATGACGAATAAAGCTGTTGCCATTGAATTTATCGCCTCGAATCGGAACAAACAAACCACCTTCGATCGGTGTTCGGGAATCAATGAAAACACCGTTGAATTCCTGGTTTAATATGCGATTAGTGATGTCCATATCTGCTCCTAATGATCAAATGGTTTTCGAACCGTACCCGAAGACGGGATGGTGCGTACCCGATGGGCTTTCAGCTTTTCGGCTGTTTTCTGATCGACCACATCCATTGCCGTGACACTGGCGTGTCGGTTCATACGAGCCACCTGAACTCCTTGAGAATGGCGGGTGACTTTGGGGTGAATGATCTCGGTATTCAACAACAAAAGTTGTTCTTTTTGCTGGGCATAACGATATATCAGAATATCCTGATCCTGTGGAATGAATGCCATTTGGATCAGCGGTTCTTTCACATTGTAGGCATTGACCAACTGGCGCCGGTTGGCTTTGGTTTCATAAGATGACAGCGGTATTTTGGCTACTTTTCCATTCTTGAACAAAAACACCATAAATCCGGCATAATCCTTAGTCGCTACCAGATGGACGATCTCTTCTCCCGACTCAAGCTCCAGCAAGGTAGGTAGATAATGCCCCAATTCACCGGCCTTTGATTGCTCTATCGCATTGGCCCGGCTTTTATAGACATTCCCCAAGTTGCTGAAAAACAAGAGATCAAAACTGGAGTCGATCAACAATTCCTGTACAATTTCATCGTCCGCTTTCAGTCGTTGTTCCGGATTTTTATCCAATGAAGCCGGTGGAATCAATTTCAGGTAATTTTCCCAGGTTCTGAACACCGCCAGGTCTTCGATCACCTCTTCTTCAACGACCTCTTCCACAATGATTTTTGTCGGTTGTATGATCTGTGAGCGGCGCCCTTTATCATACTTTTTCTTGATTTCACGAAGCTGTTTGACAATCAAATCCAAAATCAGTTTATCGCTGTTGTATACACTGCGCCAGTAGTCTACCTGATCGATCAGTTCCTGCTCTTCATCGACCCGGTTTTGGATATATTCGCGATTGATGTTGCGCAATCGGATATTCGCTACGAATTCTGCCTGTATTTCGTCAAGCTCAAAAGCTTCCATCAGCCGAGGAACGACCTCGCGCTCTTTTTTGGTCTGACGGATCAGCTTGATGACTTTATCAATGTCCAACAGGACTTTTTTCAGACCTTGAATCAGGTGGAGTTTGTCTTCGTACTTGCGAAGGTCAAACCGGCCACCGCGTCGATAACAGCCGATCCGGAAATCAAGCCAGTTTTGTAATATGCCCCGAACACCGAGCTGGGCCGGATAACCGTTCAAGACAATATTGAAATTACAGCTGAAAGTATCTTCCAGTGTGGTATCGCGGTACAATCGTTGCAATACCCGGTCCGGATCAGATCCCCGTTTGAGTTCAATGGCGATTTTAGGGCCCGTTAAACCGGTTTCATCCCGAATATCATTGATTTCTTTTAGATGGCCATCTTTGATCAGCTGAATGGTTTTATCAATAATTGCTTCATTGGTCGTGGTATAAGGAATTTGTGTGATCTCAATGATGTTTTCTTTTTTATAGTAGTTTGATCTTCCCCTGATCCGAAATGTTCCTGTCCCCTCTTCCATAATCTGACGGAAGACGACTTCATCGTAAACAATATCTGCCCCGGTCGGAAAGTCAGGTCCGGTAATATATCTCATCAAATCCGTTTTCGGATGCTTGATCAAAGCTATGGTAGCATCAATGATCTCGCCGAGTGAAAACGAACAGATATTGGACGCCATACCGACAGCGATCCCTTTGGTGGGATTGATCAGGATGGTAGGCATTTTCACCGGCAGCAATGAGGGTTCGTACATTGTACCATCATAGTTGGGTACAAAATCGACCGTGTCTTTATCTACATCGGTAAAGATCTCCTGGGCAATCGGCATCAACTTGACTTCGGTATAACGACTGGCGGCATAACTCATATCCCGACTGTACACCTTGCCGAAATTACCCTTCGAGTCGACATAAGGATAAAGCAGGCTTTCATTATCTTTACTCAAACGAACCAATGTGCCGTAGATGGCATCATCCCCATGGGGATTGAGCTTCATCGTCTGTCCGACAACATTGGCCGATTTTGTTCGTAATCCTTTGAGTAGTCCCATCTTATACATGGTATATAATATCTTGCGATGGGATGGTTTTAACCCGTCGATCTCCGGTAGTGCCCGGGACAGGATAACACTCATGACATAAGGCAAATAGTTTTTTTCGAGGGTGTCACTGATTGGTTGGTGAATTAATTCGTTCATTTATTATCCTTCATCTATAGAGTAATCATACCATAAACCGTCTGTGATATAATGATTTTGGAGGAAGTTATGAAGCACATTCCGAACCTTCTGACCATCATGCGGATGTTATTGATTCCATTCATTCCATACATGTACATCATCCACAATAACCGGTTTGTCAGCATAATCCTCATTCTGTTTGCTGCTGTCAGTGATTTTTTGGATGGCTACCTGGCGCGCCGGTTTCATCTGATCACCGAAGTAGGAAAAGTGCTTGATCCCCTGGCAGATAAACTATTGTTGATCGCTATCATATTTAGCTTGTTTTATACTAGCAATTTCTCGGCATTATTCTTGATAGCCTATCTGCTGATCGAGATCACTATGATCGTACTGGGTGTCATGCTCTACACCAGAAAACGCCGGGTGGTCATATCGTCCAATATATTTGGCAAAATCGCCACGGGTTTGTTTCTTGTCACAGCCGTATTAAGCATCTGGTACGGTTATAACGGATATGTTGCAGTTTTATTTGCAATAACACTGTTGTTCAAGCTGATTGCATTTAGCAGCTATATTCGGCATTACTTCGTGACAAATACTAGCAGACAACGCTAAAGTATAAAAAATATTACTATTGTCAGACGGAAGAATTAGGTGTCACTGTGAACACCTAATTTATTTTTTTGGGCATAATCCTGCCACCATTTCAGTTTATCATAATAGATCGATTTATCGGGGTAATCCGGAACAATTGCCAACCCGGCGGCTACTAATTTAAGATTGAGGCTTTCATCAAAAGGGAGATTGGGCGATGTAAAAGCATGAACTAATAAACGATCATATACGTCCTTTTGTGGAATTTCCTGTGTGTAATAAATCGACGAGCCCGGGGAAACGTGAGACGACAGGAATTCTTTCGCTGCTACGAAGTATGGTTGACCGAATTCGGGAGCATCGATACCTATCAGACGTATTTCAACCTGCATCTCAGCCTGTTGGATGACAATTGAATCGCCATCTATCACTCTGACAACTTCTCCACTAGCCCAGTTATCATCGATCTTCTCAGGCAATGTCAACCAAAAGACCGCCAGGATCAAGAGTACGATCAACCAGAGACTAACGCGACGCATGGAATTTTTCGAAGAATTGTTGGATGGTCATATCATCTACCTGATAAAAGAAAACATCCGGGATATAGACATCGTAGATCAAGTGATTGAGATCCGACAATCTCATGGGATGGCCTTGTTTTTCACGGAATATCTTATCGGCGACAAACATAAACTCTTCAGCGGCCTTGATGCAGATGTTTGAAAAGCGTTCAAATGCCTCCGCCGGCTCACGTGATATAAATGGTGAAATTCGGTTTAGGGATAGTGAATATATTCGATCATTGCGACTATTTGGCGAAACCAGTCCACCTAAGAAGAGATACAACTCGCTTTCGAGATACCACTGGGTTATGCTCTCGAAGAAATAAGTGTATGCAACATGGACCTGCTGCTTTTGGGCATGTTGCACTCCGTTACCTGTTGCTATACCAACCATTAAGCTTTCCATTGGAAAATCATGCTCTGCTAATAGCGGTGCCAGTGCATTTACTCGTCTTCCGCTGTGAAGTACATCATCGATCACGATGGCCCGACCACCCAATTGGCGTAATGTTTCAACCTGCCGGTCGATCGGCAAATGATTACGCTGTGCGGTAACGACGATATCATCTTCTTCAGGAGAATACAGCTTATCGATATGGAGCGTTTTGGTCGGATGATCCGGCAGATAGTGGTGTTGGAACATCGACCCGATCGGTACGATGACTCGATCCCCTGCCTCACCAGATACCCGTTTGATGATATCATTGTAAAACACTCCCCTATCAAATGCCATGATAGCCCGACCGGGATACAGTTCATGCAATGCCAACATGATCTTTCGGCGATTTTTTGCAATCATCGTACGCAACCTTTTTTCACGGCGATAGGAATCTACGATTCGGCTGGGAAGATCCATCACAAAGATGACAGGATCGATCAATGACACCACAAAATGGTTATCTGATCGTTCAAAACCCATAGCATACAGCAATCGGGGCGAGACCTTTTCTTTTACGTCGATAATTGCCTGAGTGATTCCCTGTCGATAGAGAATATACAACGCTTGATTGAGCAACATCACACCAATGTCATGCAGACCGCGTTGTGAGGAGATATTCCAATTGAAAATTTGTCCTTGTGAATCATATTCCAGGGATTC
>JAAZLX010000052.1 GCA_012799095.1 Tissierellia bacterium | reverse complement strand
CAGGTGTTTGCACTGATGGCGGCTTATGATAGTGCGGTCGCAAATTATCTCTCTGATTCAGATGAATATATGACACTGCACTTTCAAAAGGTCCAGCAACTGCGCTATGGTGAAAATCCACATCAGGCAGCCACCTTCTACCGCGATCTATCTAACCAGGGCAGTATGTCGGATTTTGAACTGCTGGGCGGTAAGCCCCTGTCCTACTGCAATCTGGCTGATATTGATACGGCTTATGCTGTGGTGATGGATTTTGCTCAAACGTGTGTCTGCGCAATCAAACACGATACCCCCTGTGGAGTTGCCATTGGTGAAACTGTGTTGGAAGCCTATGAGAAAACGTATCAGGCCGACCCGGTATCGATCTTTGGAGCGATCGTAGCCTCAAATAAAGCGGTCGATCGGCAGACGGCTGAAAAAATGGTGGAAATTTTCCTGGAAGTGATCGTGGCTCCCGATTTTACCCGCGAGGCGTTGGAGGTATTATCTTCCAAGCCCAATCTGCGAATTGTCCGGATACATACCAAACCAAACCGGGCACCGCTGCTTAAATCAGTCAACGGCGGTCTGCTGGTCCAACAGTCCGACATGGAGTTTTCCGATCGATAGGAAACGGTGACCAAACAGCCGGTCGCAGAACAAGAACTACGGGATTTAGTGTTTGCTATGACCGTAGCCAAACATGTCAAAAGCAATGCGATCGTGGTGGCAAAAAATGGTCAGACGCTGGGGATCGGCGGTGGTCAGACCAATCGGATCGATGCCGCCCGGTTGGCGTTGCGTGGAGCGGTGGCGGGAGCGGTTTTGGCTTCCGATGGATTTTTTCCGTTTGATGACGTCGTCAGAGCAGCTCATGAGGCCGGGATCAGGGCGATTCTACAGCCCGGCGGGTCCCTGCGGGATAATGAATCGATCCAGGCTTGTGATGATCTCGGTATAGCGATGGTACTGACCGGCCGGCGTCACTTTAGACATTAGGAGTTATCATGCGAATTTTAGTTCTGGGGTCCGGTGGCAGAGAACACGCCTTAGTCGAAGCGTTAAGTCGTTCACCTCATCGACCGACGCTGTATGCCATGCCGGGAAATCCGGGTATGGCTGCATTGGCTGAGTTGGTCCCGGGAGATATGATGGAGGTATCCTTTGTCAGTAGTGTTTGTCTGGCCCGATCGATCGATCTGGTCGTAATCGGTCCGGAGGGACCTCTGGCCGCCGGAATAGCTGATGTTCTAAGAAATCAGGGTATTTCGGTTTTTGGACCGGGAGCTGATGGTGCCAGACTTGAAACATCGAAAGACTATGCCAAGCAATTTATGCAACAATATGATATTCCGACTGCCGGTTATCAAACGGTGACCTCCTACGAAGAAATGCTGCAGGCTTATCGACTTCCGATCGTGATCAAGGCAGATGGGCTGGCAGGTGGGAAAGGCGTATACATTCCCCAATCGAAACCGGAATATGACCGGCTGGCAGGCGATCTTTTTATCAAACATTCCCTGGGAA
Source organism: Tissierellia bacterium (assembly GCA_012799095.1). GTDB lineage: Bacteria > Bacillota > Clostridia > Peptostreptococcales > Acidaminobacteraceae > DUPT01. The sequence continues at coordinate 6,927 of JAAZLX010000052.1, read as the reverse complement.
AAAGCGCAGATCGTGTCTTATTGGAAGAGTTATTGATCGGTCCGGAAATCTCGTTCTTTTATCTGCTCAATGGAACGGACTATTTGTATGTAGGTAATGCCCGTGATCACAAACGGGCTTTCGATGGTGATCAAGGTCCTAACACCGGTGGGATGGGTGCTTTCACACCGGTAGAATTGACATCACAGGATGAAGATGAAATCGATGCGATCATTCAAAAAACAGTTAACGGTTTGCAGTCGGAAGGAATCGATTATCGGGGAGTCCTGTTCATCGGTTGCATGAAAACAACTGAAGGGCTCAAGGTGCTGGAGTACAATGTTCGGTTTGGAGACCCTGAAACACAGGCACTCCAGGAACGTTGGAATGACCAGCTGACCGACTGGCTTGAGAGTGCTGCCACAGGGAAGCCGTTTGCCGAGGCCAAACTGGCCGACAAGGCGGCTGTTTGCCTTGTCGTCTGTTCCAAGGGTTATCCGGGGAACATCTTGTCTGATCAGGATATCGAATTGAACGACCTATCCGGAGTCAAGCTGTTTCATGCCGGAACAGCTCGCCGGAACAATCGATTAGTCAATCAGGGAGGGAGGGTCTTTGACCTGGTGGCTTCGGCTGATCATATTGAACAAGCCTGTCGACTGGTGTATGATAAGGCTGTTCAGATTCAGTTCAATGGCTGTTGGTATCGGCACGACATTGGACGATAAAAGGAAGAAGTAGGAGGAAACACATACGGATGCGACTGTTGTTTGTACGCCATGGTCAGACAGATGACAATGCACGAGGATTGATCCAAGGCCGCAATGATCCGCCTCTGAATGATAATGGTCTGGCACAGGCCGAACGGATCGCGGAAATCTTGAGCCATCAAGATGTGAGTTGTATTATTTCATCACCCTTGAAGCGTGCTCTTCAGACAGCTGACATTATCTCACAAAAGACCGGCCTCGTGATCGAGCTGGATGACAGACTGGTAGAAAGGGATTTTGGCCTGCTTCAGAATCACACGTATGAGGATTTGAACAAACACCCGGCTACCGGTCAGCCTGATTTTTTTGCTCGGGATTATGAAGAGTTCGGGGCAGAACCAATCTGTGATATGATCGAACGGGTGACAGACTTCTTACGCGATCTGTCACGACGACAGGAAGCTGCCGTACTGATCGTGGCTCATGGAGGCATCGGTTATTGTTTCGATCATTTGTTGACCGATACTGAACTGCCACAGGTCGCGCTAAACGGTCAGGTTCAACACTACACTTTGTCAAATAAGAAAGAGTGATATGAGCATAGCATTTTACCTCACCCTCAAGAGCGAGGTCGTCTATGAAACACCGGATGCGACCGTCCGACAGTTGATGGAACGACTTGATTATCACAATTACTCGGCCATTCCAATTTTAGATTATGATGGCCGATATATTGGGACGATTACTGAAGGTGACATTCTACGTCGGATTCGAAAACTCAATGGTGATGAAGGCATCCGTGATCTCGAAAAAGTAACAGTCAACGATCTTGAACGCGGCAAAAAATATCAGCCGGTACGGATCGATGCCAATATGCGGGATTTGCTGTATATTGTGGAACATCAAAACTTTGTTCCGGTGGTCGATGATCAAGGTGTTTTTATCGGTATCGTAAAAAGAAGCGATGTGATCCATCGCCTGGCAGATGTGTTTCACCAATCAACCCTACCGGAGTAGGGTATCTTTTTGCCGACTTTCGATTGTGACATGGATTGAGAAGCAAACTTTTCCATCCGTGTTATACTCAAAGAAGGAGCAGATATGATCAATCGTCAAGATTTCAACCGTGCCCTGAGAGTAACCGTTGTCATATTGGCTGTGGCATTGTTTATTCTGGGATTCCTCTGGATCAATTTTTTGACCACTCGTTTTAATATGGAGACGGAAACATTTCGTCAGTCAAGTGAGGCCGGCATCGAATCCACGGTCGAGGATAAGGTGCAGGTTGTTGTGCGTCAGGCTGATCTACTGTATCAAGAAGAAACTGAGATGCTCAAAGATGTCATGATCAATCGCATGAATGTGATCAAGAACAATCTTTTTGATTATTCTGATTTGCCGCGGGACGTTTTGTACCTTCGATTGATCGATGACGGCAGACATTTCTATGAACTCAGCGGTATTGATGAGGCGATCGTCAGTGAAAAACACAATCTGGCGATCGGAGATGGAATCAACAGCCAGGCTTTTCGTATCCAGGAATTTTATGATATTGGTTATACTTTGTACTATTCAGAGTACTCTGCTCCGGCAAGGGCCAATGTTCAACTGAAAGTCAATCAACACGATTACCTGCGAGCCAGGGTCAAGAAATGGATACGGGATTATCGAGAACTGGAACCGAATCTCATTCTGCTCGATCAAACAGGATCACCTCTGGCTGATACAGTCGAAGTTAGCAACGTTTTTCGTCAGGAAAATTATCTGGCATTGGAGACATCCCAGCTCTCAGGCTATACCTTTGGTTATTATCAGCCGAGATCAGATCTGCAAAATGTGCTGAACGAACGCCAGGCGATGTTTCAACGGTTTTTAGATAACCATGTGATTGAAATTGCCGCTCTTTTGGTGTTGCTGATTGTCACTTTGGCAGTGTTTTTTGGCTTGATCGCCAAACAGCACAGTCGGCAATTAGCCGGTCTAAATGATGAGATCATCGAGCATTATCGCAATCCGGAAGCCGACGGTGGTGAATTGTATCGTGAATACGGTTTATCGCGAGCAGTCGATTCACTGGTAGCTGATGCTCGGCGAAATCAGCAACACAGCCAAATGATGGAGCGAAAACACAAAAAGGAATTGAAGCAGGCCCGAATCGAGTTTCTACAGATGGAACGGCGATTTGAATATCTGTTGAACAAAGAAGCTAAAAACCAGTTCACCCGGTTTACTCCTTTGCATGAAAATATTCATCTGGCTGATATGATCCGGCAAGCTCATCAGGAGTTTGCTCCCGATGCAGAGCTGTCATTATATGGTGACGATGAATCGATCGTATCCGATCCGGCGATCATGCAGACGCTGATCGAGAATTTCTTCCGCTTGAGTGATCATCCGCAACGTCATTATCAGGTGGAATCCATGGTAGAGAGCGGTTTTGTCAAACTAATGTTCAATCTGGAAAACAGTGGAGCGATCGAACCGGCTGATATCGAACGGATGAAATATCTGGCCGGGCTTCTGGGCGGTCTGGTGATGCGGCTCAGCTACGAGGATGGAAACTTCAGTTTGGTCTTGAGACTTTTAAACGAATAGAATATAATGAATATAGAATCTTCAGGGCAGGGTGTAATTCCCGACCGGCGGTTAAGCCCGCGAGCCGAAAGGTTGATCCGTCAAACGGAGCCGACAGTAAAGTCTGGATGGAAGAAGTGTTCTTTTTGCCTTTGAAGATGTTTTATACATCTTTTTTTTATGGAGGAAAACGTGAGAAATACCAAGCTCAATTTCATGCTCAAGGCGACGTTGATGGGAGCGATCGGGTTTATATTAAGCATGATCGAGACCCCGCTGTTCATCTTTCCCGACTTTTTAAAACTTGATATATCGGAGATCACAACCATTATCTCCGGTTTTGCCCTTGGACCGGTCTATGCGGTGATCACATCCGTGATCAAAAATGGTCTCGGTTTGTTTCAATCGACATCCGGTGGTGTCGGCCAAATAGCCAATCTGATCATCGGTCTGTCATTTGCCATTCCGGCATCGCTACTGTATCGCAGAAAAAAGACCAGGGCGCATGCGATCCAGGGCTTGATCCTGGGAACACTCTGCATGATGGCGGCCGGCGTATTGACCAATTACTACATTCTGTTGCCCTTTTATGCCAATGTGATGAAGTTTCCGATCAATGCCATTATTGCTGTCGCCAATGCCATCAATCCACGAGTTGAAACGCTGACGGACTTGTTGTTGTGGGTGATTGCACCGTTCAATCTTCTCAAGGGAAGCATTATCAGTTTGATTACGATATTGATCTATAAAAAGCTGTCACCGTTACTGCATAAATAATCGATTTAGGGATTGTTTCCGGAAAGGAAGAACATGGAAAGAAAAGTAATTACCGGCAATCAGGCGATTGCCAGGGGCTTTTATGAAGCCGGAGGAAGAGTTGCTGCCAGTTATCCCGGGTCACCTACCGTTGAATTATTGGAGGCGATCCAGGCCTATCCCGAGATATACGCCGAGTTCTCGACCAATGAAAAGGTCGCCCTGGAAGTAGCCATTGGCGGATCGATCGGCGGCGTTCGTTCGCTGACATCGATGAAGCACGTCGGGGTGAATATTGCGATGGACCCGTTGATGACATTTACTCAAACGGTCATCAATGGCGGTTTTGTTCTTGTCAGCGGAGATGATCCCGGTATGAGCTCATCTCAAAATGAACAGGATAACCGTATTCTGGGCAAATTTGCCAATATGCCGATATTGGATCCATCGGATGCCCAGGAAGCCAAAGATTTTACCAAGCTGGCATTTGAACTGAGTGAAACTTACTTACGACCTGTCATGTTGCGGATCACGTCCCGGTTGTGTCATTCCCGTTCGATCGTTACACTGGACGAGCCGCAGGCTCCCGTCTATAAACCGTTCGTGCCCGACATTGCCAAGTACTGCATGCTGCCGCCATATACGTATGAAGCCCAGCACCGGATGCGTGACAAAGTGGCTGAATTGGCTCAATCGGCCGGACAAATGGAAATCAACCGGCTGGAACATCGAACGGATGATGTCTTGATCATCACCTCCGGATTGATGTATCAAAATCTAAAAAGCGTTACCGATGACATCAGTGTCTACAAACTGGGTATGGTCTATCCGCTGCCGATCGAATATATCCGTGAATTGTCGGAAAAATACCGGCGCATCATTGTGTTAGAGGAGATGATGCCGTTTATTGAAGACGAGTTGAAAATCAACCGAATCGCCTGTGAAGGCAAAAACCTGTTCAGCTTCACCGGTGAGCTGAATATTGAAGATATTGAGATGGGATTGATCGAAGGCGGAGTGATCAAAGATAGCAAATATGCACAGCTTTCCGCGCTAGAAACGACCGAACGTGCTCCGCTGTTTTGCAGCGGCTGTCCCCATCGACCGGTATTTGATATTCTTAAAAAGTCGAAAGCGATCGTCATTGGTGATATCGGTTGCTATTCCATGGGGCTGATATATCCATTTGAAGTATTGAAGACCAATATCTCGATGGGTGCTTCTGTCGGCATGGTCAAGGGCATGCGTAAGGCGATGGATATGAACGGTGATCATCAACCGCTGGTAGCTGTGATTGGAGATGGGACTTTCTTTCACAGTGGCTTGAGTGGTTTTGCCAACCTGAAATATCAAATGAACGACGAAGAAAACATTACTTATCTGGTGTTGGATAATTCAACTACTGCCATGACCGGAGGACAGCCAACGAGCAGCTCAAACAAGATGGATGGTGCCGGTCAGGACATCCTGATCGATGATGTTCTACAAAGTATGGGTTTTCATGACATCGTACGAGTCGATCAGTTCCAATATAAAGAAGCTGCCAAAACGATCGGAGATGCCATCAAACGTCCCGGGATCAAGGTTATCATCACCACCCGGCCCTGTGCTCTGCACTTTAAGATCCGTGAACCTCATTTCTACGTCGATCCGACGATTTGCATTGCCTGCCGCAGCTGTGTCCGGACCAATTGTCCGCCCCTGCGGATGAAACAATATGACAATATCGGACTGAAGAGTTCGATCGATCCCGACCAGTGTGTTGGCTGTTCCATCTGTGCTCAGGTCTGTCCGGTCAATGCCATCAAGCGTTTCGGTTCTGAAACACAAGGAGGCTCGAATGGCTAAGAACATTCTACTGACTGCTGTTGGCGGTCAAGGTCTGGTCCTGGCGACCGGCATCCTGGCTGAAGTTGCTCTTCGTTCGGGACTTGATGTCAAAACAAATGATGTCATCGGCCTGAGTCAGCGAGGCGGGAAAATCATGGGCAGTGTCAGGATGGGTGAGAAAATTTATTCGCCCAATATTGCCCCAAAAGAAGGTGACATTCTGATTGCATTTGAAGCGTTGGAAGCCAAACGAATGCTACCCTATATGAAAGAGGGTGGGGTCATCATAAAAAACAATTATGAAATGGTGCCCAGTCTGGTACAACAGGAAAAAACCGAATATGATCCTGATATCGACAGCCTGTTGACAGGCAAAGGTGAAGTCATCAGTCTCGATGCCACGGCTGTGGCCAAGCGTATCGGGCATCCGGCAGTTGCCAATATCCTGATGCTCGGGATTGCCGCCCGCTATTTGGAGATAGACGATGCCATCTGGCATCAGGTGATTCGTGAGAATGTCCCGGAGAAATCGATCGAAATGAACATCGAAGCCTTCGACCTGGGCAAAGCCGGTACGTACTAAACGAAACAAAGGACCTGAGGGTCCTTTTTTTGTGTCATCACCGGACAGACTTTGAGACGCCACATGCCTATTTGTCCCCATCCCGAGAGGGTGTCATGGTATAATAGGATGATGAAAAGGAGTACCTATGGATTTGTCGACGCTTAATCGCGAACAATATGAAGCCGTTACCGCCGAACGAGGCCCACTGTTAGTCTTGGCAGGGGCCGGCAGTGGAAAAACCAGGGCATTGACCTACCGGATCGCCCATTTGATCAATCAGCGTCAAGTCTTTGCCTCGCAAATACTCGGCTTGACCTTTACGAATAAAGCAGCCCAGGAGATGAGAGAACGTCTCCACGAGCTGGTCGGAAGTGAGGCTTCTAGCATTTGGATGGGGACATTTCACTCGATCGCCATTCGCATCCTGCGAAGTCATTTTACCGAAGTCGGACTGAGTCGTGATTTTGTCATCTATGACGGAGCCGATCAGCGGACCTTGATCGGTCAGGTATT
>JAAZLX010000051.1 GCA_012799095.1 Tissierellia bacterium | reverse complement strand
GGACTGACCCAGGAGCAGGCAAACCAGCTGTTAGCCGCTGGCAAAGGAAATATAGCACTCGATAAAAAGACCCGCAGCGTGGCCAAGATCATTTTTGATAATGTGTTTACACTATTCAATCTGATCAATGCCATCCTGGGGGTAGTTGTGCTTCTGGTCAGTTTGATCGATCCAATTTATTTTCGCAACCTGCTGTTTATCGGGGTCGTGATCGCCAATACATTCATATATTCATTTCAGGAAATACGAGCCAAACTGGCGATCGACAAGCTGGCGATCTTAACCGAACCGGTCAGTATCGTCCGTCGCGATGGGGTGGAGAAGTCGATTCCGGTCGATCAATTGGTACCCGGTGACGTGCAGCATATAAAAGCCGGGCAGCAGGTGGTGATCGATGGTCAAATTCTGCTGAGTGATGGACTTGAGATCGATGAAGCCCTATTGACAGGGGAGTCTAATCCTGTTACTAAATTCCCCGGTGACAAAGTGCTCTCGGGATCAGTCATTATGAGTGGTGAAGGCTATATCGAAGTGAACAAAGTCGCCAATGAAACGTTTGCCGCCCGGATCGAAGGCGATGCCAAGCGCGAGGGACGACTTCACTCTCCCTTGATGCGGAGCCTGAACAAAATTCTGAAAAACATCTCCTGGATCATCTTTCCCCTGGGAATCATTCTAATCGGGCATTCCTATTTCTATGGAGAACCCGGCCAAACGCTCCGTTCAATCGTCACGACAGCCGGACTGCTGGTGTCGATGCTACCGGAAGGTCTGGTTCTTTTGACTTCAGTTGCCTTGGCCATGTCGGTCGTCCGGTTGGGTCAGGTAAAGACCCTGGTCCAAACCGTACCCAGTGTCGAGACATTAGCCCGGGTGGATGTGCTTTGTCTGGATAAGACCGGAACACTGACTACCGGAAAAATCTCACTGCTCGGTTTGGTCGATCTTGAACAACAGACGGTCACCATCTATCAGCCGGGTGATGAAACAGATAGCCTATCCGATGGTCTGGAGCAATACACTACGGCAGACAGTGCCGACCCAAATCTGACCCGGGCACTGGCGTCTTTGGCCGTGGTCTTTCCCGAAGGCAATGCCACCCAGGAGGCCATTTCCAGAGTGTTTACCGATCAAACCGGAACCTGGCAGCAGGAAGAACATGTCGTTTTTTCATCCAAAAGGAAATGGTCCGGTGCCAGTTTCTCCGGTCAGGGCAGCTGGTATGTCGGAGCGGCAGAAAAATTGTTACGCCAATCGCAACTGGATCAGTTGAACCCTCTGATGGACCAGATCGCTCAATCGGGCTATCGCTTGGTATTGTTGGCTCAAAGCTCTCATCTGATGACGGATGGAGTGGAGGATCAAAAATCGGACATCATCCCACGGGCGATATTGATCATGGCTGAAGAATTGCGCCACGACGCAGCTGGAACATTAGAGTATTTTCAAGAGCAGGGCGTACAAATCAAGCTGATATCCGGAGATCATCCCAAAACTCTGGAGGGGATCGCCAAGCGGGCCGGGATTTCAGACTATGAACGATTGGTCGATATGAGTCATTACCCGGAAGACGGCAACTTCTCAGACCTGGTCAATGACCATCTATTATTCGGACGAGTGTCACCGTTTCAAAAGCGACAACTGTTAAAAGCTCTGCAGGACCAGGGGCATGTGGTCGCCATGACCGGGGATGGGGTGAATGATGTCTTAGCACTAAAAGATGCTGACTGCGGTGTAGCTATGGCTTCGGGCTCCGATGCTGCTCGGGCGGCTGCCGATATTGTCCTGCTGGATGATCAGATGGGGCGCATGCTGGATGCGGTGGCGGAAGGCCGTCGGGTGATCAACAATATCCAACGGGTAGCTTCGTTGTTTTTGATCAAGACCACTTATGCTATCCTGTTTGCTCTTTCAATCCTGCCACTCCGGATCAGTTACCCGATCCTTCCGATCCAGGGAACGCTGATCAATTCGTTGACGGTTGGCATCCCGGCCTTTATCCTGGCATTGAAACCGAATCGGGAGCGTGTCCTGGGCCGTTTTCTGGCCAATGTCATGCCGATGGCCTGGCCGGCCGGCCTTTCGGCTGCTTTGATGCTGATCGTTCTGCAAATGATAGAAAAAAGATATGCTTTGCCGCCGGAGGTGATTTCCAGCTACGGAACATTCATCGTGATCACGATCTCGCTGCGAGCATTGTTTGCTGTATCACAGCCGTTTGACCGGATCAAACGACTGCTGTTTACCTTTTGTCTGGCGTTGCCGCTGGGGGCCTTGTTCCTATTGCCGGATCTATTGATGATCCAATTGCCACGTGGAAGCCAGTGGTTGACCTTTGTTGGCTGGATCGTGATGAGTCTGACAGTAACCGAGGGAATGTATCGCTGGTCGAGAAGCTATCCGGCCAGACAGTGGTCGCGAAAAATTCTGGGACCATCACGGGAAGATATTCTGAAAGAAGAACAGGACAGACTGAGAGATCAACAGTCAAGACGTCTGTACAACTTGAGAGATCGCTTTCGCGGCCGAAGAAAGTATCGTCTTCGGAGTTGGCGCTGGCGCAGATCAGATTCGCAGTCACAGGATATAGTAAAACCGAAAAAAAGTGATAAAGACGATCAGAATCGGTAAAAAAAAACACCCCATCACTGGGGATGAGGTGTAGCATCAGTCAAATATGTTCGGTCGTTTCTTGAGACTGTAGCCTAAGAAAACACCAAGTAGACCGGCCGAGGCGATCTGCCCCAGACCGACAGTCAAAATGAAGAATAACAGATTTCCCGGTATACCATAGGCATAACGTAGAATAAGCGGTACCACCAGAGCATTGACAAAGATCGGTGGCAAGGTCGCCAACCATAAAGCACGATGGCGTAATCGATAGCTCAGATAAGCTGCCAACAAACTGGCCAATGAGCCGAAAATAACATCAGCCCAGATGGCTCCGGTCAAAAGGTTGGCCAACAGGCAGCCGATAAACACTCCCGGTATGGCGGCCGGTGTGAAGTAGGGCAGTATGGTCAAGCTCTCAGATAGCCGCAACTGGATCACACCACTTGATAAGCCGAGGGCATTGGATACCATCGTTAACACGACGTACAGGGCAGCGATCAGACCTGCCTGGACAATTTGTCTGGTTTTCATGATTTCTCCTAGTTTTGTTTAGAGTGTGGATGGTTACGAACACACTGGAGTGTATTTTACCGAATAAATGAAAAACTTGCAACCGGCTTCCGGTTACGTCTATTTACTGGACCGATTGCGGGTGTTACAATTAAAAAAAGATTCAGCACTACCAAATGGTTTGGGAGGCAGTATGAATGTAACGGATCATCCTGAAAACAGTCCTGATGTCACCTGTCTGGGGGGCGCAAATGTTGATTACAAACTACAGTTATTGCAGCCACATCAGCCGGGTACTTCCAATCCTGTGTCAACTTCGCGTACCTTTGGCGGTGTGATTCGAAATGTCGCGACCAACCTGGCCCAGTTGGGAGTAAAGGTATCGCTTATGAGCTTGCTGGGAGATGACGCAGCCGGTGATGAGATGGTTGCCGACTGTCTTCCTAAAATGAAAGTGCATGCCAGTGAGCAGGTGACAGGTTGTGTTACCGGCACATACAGTGCCGTGTTGGATCAGTCAGGCGATCTGGTTGCCGGTTATGTTGATATGGCGATCAGTCAATTGATGAACAAAGACTGGATCGAACGACACCGTGACCATCTCAGACAGGCCGAGTGGGTGGTTGCTGATTGCAATATCACATCCGATGCGATGGAGAGCTTGCTTGAGTTGATAAAGCAGGATTCTCGTAAGCTGGCGATCGTTACCATTTCAGAACCGAAGATGAAACATCTGCCACAGGATTTGACCGGCGTTACGTTACTGATCACCAATCTGGCGGAGTCCAAGGCCTATTTCCAAGTCACACAAACGGACGCCCGGCAATTAGCTGAGCGCTGGTTGGAGACGGGTTTGGACAACATTATTATCACCGACGGCACTCAACCGGTCACGTCTGGTTCTAAGGGCCATATTCTTCAGCAGTCGGTCGTCAAAATCCCGAAACAGCTTGTGGTCGATGTTACCGGAGCAGGGGACTCCTTCAGTGCCGGGGCGATCTATGGCTTGATGCACGAACACTCACTCGAACAATCCGTCGCCATCGCCACTCGACTGGCAGCCTTGACCGTTCAGGTGGCCGAATCGGTCCGAAGCGATGTTTCAATTCAAGAAATTTTGGAGGCAGTAATATGAACGAATATATCGATATTTATTCTGAGATCAAAACCGCATTGGAATACAATCAACCGGTGGTTGCACTGGAGTCGACGATTATTTCTCATGGCATGCCGTACCCGGATAATATTGACATGGTGCAAAAGACGGGAGCCATCATTCGTCGAAACGGGGCTATTCCGGCTACGATTGCATTGATCGACGGAAAAATCAAGATCGGCCTGAGTGAAGAAGACATCTACCGACTGGCGACGGATAAAAATGTCAAAAAAGTTTCCCGCCGGGATTTGGCTTATGTATTAGCAAAGAAAGAAATCGGAGCTACCACTGTAGCCAGTACGATGATCTGTGCTCAAATGGGCGGCATTAAATTTTTTGTTACCGGCGGCATTGGCGGTGTTCACCGCGGTTATGAACAAACCATGGACGTTTCAGCCGATCTGGAAGAATTGGCCGAAACCGAGATCACGGTGATCTGTGCCGGTGCCAAAGCTATCCTGGACCTGCCTCGTACGATGGAATATCTTGAAACCAAAGGCGTTCCGGTAATCGGTTATCAGACGGATGTTTTGCCGGCTTTTTATACCAGAACCAGTTCGATTCCGCTCCAGCTTTCAGCGAATGATACTCACGAATTAGCTTCGATCATCAACACCAAGCGATCTCTCGGTCTAAAAGGTGGAGTGCTGGTCATGAATCCTATTCCTGCAGAGCACTCGATGGATGAGGCGATGATCAATCAAGTGATCGACCAGGCGATCGTCTCGGCGGCACAACAGGGTATCGCAGGAAAAGATGTTACGCCTTATTTGTTGAAGACGATTGTGGAACAAACGGAGGGGCAAAGTTTGAAAGCCAACATGGAACTGGTGTTCAACAATGCTCAAGTGGGTGCTCAATTGGCGGTGGCGTATTATTCGCTGAGAGCATCACTCTAAGAATAGTAAATGGAATAGTGAAAAAACGAGGAAGCTGATAGCTTCCTCGTTGCTGTTTAGATGTCCAGTCCGATCCGACCGTCTTTGATTTCTATGATCCGATCGGCTTTTTCGGCGATCCTTCTGTCATGGGTGATGATGACGAAGGTCGTTCCCAATTTCTGGTTGATATCCCGCAGCAGGTTGTAGATCGTCTCGCTGGTGTCGGAATCGAGATTTCCGGTCGGTTCATCAGCCAGAATGATTTTAGGTGAGTTCATCAGGGCCCGCGCGATCGCGGTCCGTTGCTGTTGTCCGCCCGACATATTGGAAGCCAGGTTGTTTTTGACTTTTTCCAACCCGACGAGATCCATCAGCTCATTGGCTCGTTCCAGTGTTTCTTTTGGAACCTTACCGTATTGGATGCGATACGGCATCAGGACGTTTTCCAAAGCGGTGAATTCGGGCAGCAGGTAGTGAAACTGAAAGATGAATCCCAGGGTCTCATTGCGCAGGCTGGCCAGTTCGTTTTTGTTCATCTTATCGGTTCGTTTGCCGTTGATCAGGACTTCACCCTCGGTCGGTTGATCCAGAGTGCCTACGATATTGAGCAGGGTGCTTTTTCCACTGCCGGATTGACCGATAATCGAGTTGAAGCTGCCTGCTTCGACGGCCAGATCGATATCAAACAAGACTTTGGTTTTGATCTGTGTGCCGTATTCTTTATTGACTTTCTTGAGCTCGATCACATTAGCCATTGCGGATCACCTCGATTGGGTTGAGCTTGGATGATTTTCTAGCCGGAATCAATGAAGCCAGGGTAGAAACAGTAATTGCAAACACAGCCGATAGGGCGATGAATGCAGGGTTGATATATAATGCGATGATCGGTGCCCCATCGGGGTCTACCGCAAATTTGGTAAAGGCAAAGGCCAATCCAACGCCCAGCAGGATGCCGAGAATTGCTCCGGCGATGCCTAACAGGAGTCCCTGGAATAGGAAGATCAGGCTGGCTGCCGAATCACGGATACCCATGGCTTTCAAAATACCGATCTGGCGTGATTTCTGGATGACTGTGATCGCCAAAACGCTGGCAATACCGAGCAACACCGAAATCATGACAAAGACTTGGATCATGTAGCTGGAGATGCTTTGTCCGTTTAGTCCACTTAACAGGGCGGCGTTTTCAGCTTTCCAGTTGTTGACCAGAAGCTCATCCCCAAGGACTGACTGAAGTTGTTCTGCTACCACATCAGCGGCAAATACATCACTCAGCTGCATTTCAACGCTGCTAATCCGATCGTCATAGGAGAATAGGCTTTGTGCGGTATCGATCGATGAGATGATCCAGGACTTGTTAAGGTTGGCGACTTCGAGGTCGAATACACCGGCTACCTTAGCCGTTTGCGGTTGACCGACATTGGTCAAGAAACTAATGTCATCACCGACAGCAATCCCGGCTTCTTCGGACAGATCAAGGCCTATCATGACTTCCATGTCACCGGTAGCCATATCACCATCGACCAGTCGGTCGGATAATTTATAAATTCCATCGGCGGTGTCAAAGTCCAGACCGCGCACCAGGACACTGTAGTTTTCTTCGTCATATGACATCAGGGCCTGGCCCTGTGCTACCGGTGTGATATGTTGGAGCAGACTGTCGCTTTCAGCAACTTGTTCCAGTAGCGGTTGATAATCATCAATTAATTTTTCTTCGCTTTGACTGGTGATGGTGATCTGACTCTGCGAACCGATCGTGGTATCGACCAGGTCGATCTGAAGTCCCTGGATCAGGGATCCAATAAAGATCTGAACTGACACTCCGATGGCGATCCCCAGTGCAATCAAAAAGGTTTGACCCTTACTGGCTTTTAAAAAGCGCAGGGCGATATTATAGGCCAGTTTCATGAGTGTCTCCTGTTTCTATTCGTTCCAGATCTTCAAACTGAGTCAGTATCAGATCAGCTTGTAAGGTGTTGGCTTTGTCACCCAACTTGTGGATGGCGTTGCCGCCGACGATCACTGTGACTGATGGGTTCTTGGCCCGGATGGCTTCGATCATGTTCCGGGTCGAGATCAAATGATAGGGGTTCGACACACTGATGACGACATAATCGATCGGACGGCTGGCCATGCCGGCTTCCAGAACTCGCAGTGGTGTATTGCCTCCGACATAGATGGCATCATAACCGAGGTAGGTAAAGACGTCCTTCACCATGCGGGCACCGACGCTGTGGAATTCAGATGGCGGTGTCAAGATGGCGACTTGTTTGTCGATTGTTTTGCCACGCTGTTCTCGGGCTGCCATGACATAGGAGAACGTGTTTTCTACGATCGTTTTAATGATCGATGTCCGAATGTGCTCATTCCAGATATCAATGTCTTCATTGCCGGATGGGATCATTTGATTTAATGACGGGGTGAGTAGCTGTTCATAGACTTCTATAAAGGTCATTTCTTTCTTATCAAGGATGTCGAGGACGTAACGCAGGGCTTCGGCTCGATCTTCGGTTTCCAGTATTTCTATAAGGCGGGTTAATTTTGGATGCATGATATGACTCCGTTTCTTCAGATGGTGTGATAATACCATGTAGAATCGCCAAATAATCAATAAAAGTGAATCAATTCGATAAATACCACAGAACGTGATAAAATAAGCTTGAGTGAGGCGATTATATGAATAGTATTTTTTCGATCAGACTGCGTGAACTCCGCAAAAGCAAGCGATTGACCCAGCGTCAAGTGGCCGATCTGCTTCATGTAGCTCAAACCACGATTGCAAATTATGAGAGGGGATCCCGTATGCCTGACCTGGAAAAACTGGCTCAGATAGGGGTCTTATTTCAGGTCAGCATGGATTATCTGTTGGGCAAGGAGCTGCAGCTTCTGCCGGAGAAAGAACTGACGATACCGCAGCCGGAGGCTTACTTCAACAGCCTACGTAATGGTGATAAGTCTGCTGCCCGGGCGATCATTTTACGTTTGATACAATATGGTATGTCGACCGAGCAGATCTACCGACAGTTTATGGAGCAGGCATTGGTCAAAACCGGTGACCTGTGGCAGGCGGGTGAGATCGCCGTCTGGCAGGAGCATTTGATCAGTGAGATCGTCCAGATCAATATGGCACTGCTAAAGGGAGCCAGGCGACAAGAGGCCGTCCAATCAAAACGTATCCTTTGTCTGTTACCCGGTGAAGAATCCCATATGATCGGTTTGCGCATGATGGGGGATCTGTTGGAAGAACGTGGTCATCAGGTCCATTTTCTCGGCAACGGCCTGCCGGTCGACAATGTATTCGAAGCCATTGCCAAATTGAAGCCGGATTTTGTTTTACTGTCGGTGACCATGCCGGGCAATGTCTCGAGTGCCAAAAGCATGATACGTCACATCCAGCAACAACTCGGAGTCATGTCTCCCCATTTCATTATCGGTGGCAAAGCGCTGGAAAAATTGGAAGACCCACGAGTCCAACTGAACGCTTATGCGGAATGCCAAACGATTGAAGTACTTTTCAGCGCAATCGAACAATAGACAGGAAGACAAAACAGACAGGCTGTTTCTACAGCCTGTCTGTTTTGTGTGGCGCGCCCGGAGGGATTCGAACCCCCGACCCCCAGAATCGGAGTCTGATACTCTATCCAACTGAGCTACGAGCGCAGGTACTAAATCATTATAACAAACTTTTGTGAAATCGTATAGAATTTTAAATATCAAGGGAAATAGTTTCACCGGAGATGGCTATCATGCAACGCAAACTATTGACATTTTAAGTGTTTTGTGGTATTGTATTTCTACCATATAGAGTGCGCGAGAGACAAGCTCGATGACCGCACAGCAACCTACCGACGGTAAGGTGCTAATGCTTGAACGATGGCTGAGATGACACAAAGCCTATCGTTACGATGGGCTTTTTCTTTTGCTCTCTTATGGAATACTCTAAAGGAGAAAAGAATATGAACGATCCCAATTACACCCGTACCACCAATGTCTATTGTCAAGGACGATCCCAAAATGAACAGATGCTTCGGCGCTTAAAACAACTGGGCTACACCTACATCGGCGGACAGGAGATCGATCCGGACAACGTGCTGTATTCTTGTTGGAGCGACGATGAAGATGGAACAAGGATTCGAGGTGCACGCTACGCTATACATGAAGACACCAAGATAGTGGCCTATAATAATTATATAGCCATGATGCGCCATAGTCGGCATAACAATCCGGAAATCTCATTCGAGGATTTTTTAGCCCGGACAGACAAGGAAGTGGAGGAGAAGCAATGAAAACGAGCGATGTCATATGTTATGGAAAGAGACAAAATCACAAACTTCTTAAGCATTTGAAGTCGCTGGGTTTTCATTTTTCTGATGGAAGGGAAATCTATCCGAATCAGATAGAATTTACCGGTCATGTCTTAGACGAAGAAGATTCCGTTATTCAAACTGCCAGTTATGCCATCGATTATACGTTATTGATGGTGGCGTTTCATGATTCGATGTCACTGTTGCAACTTTATCAGGCAGGGAAGAAGCTGATCGGGTGGGAAGAATATGTTGAAAGCGTCATAAAATAACTTCGGACCTGACTTACTGATTTTGCGTCGAATCGATAGTCGGCTTGACTTTTTTTGCTTGAGTGTTGACTGTTTCCATGGTAAGATATCCTTTGTTAAGCGGGTGTAGCTCAGTGGTAGAGTCCTGGCTTCCCAAGCCAGTCGCGGGGGTCCGATTCCCCTCACCCGCTCCACAAAGACCTGGAAGAGTATCGAAGTGGTCATAACGAGCTCGACTCGAAATCGAGTTGCCTTCACGGGCACGTGGGTTCGAATCCCACCTCTTCCGCCATGAAAGCCGGTGGTTTTCCTCAGTTTCTGAGGGAAGCCGCTTTTTCTTTGTTTGCAGAGAAGACTTATTTTTCATCATTATTCTGCTCACCCTCCTTTGGTGTTTCAATGACGAAATTCAATCCCTCGACCATAGCCTGAGCTGATGAGATTTTTGAGTTATAGTCCAGATGCGCGTATATATTGGCCGTTGTCGAGAAATCACTGTGTCCAAGCCAATCTTGTATCTGCTTCATCGGAACATTGTTAGCCAGCAGCAAGCTAGCGCAGCTGTGTCTCAAATCATGGAAGCGAATTCTTCTTAAGCCATGATCTTCTAATAGCTTAGGAAAAGCTGTAGTGATATGCCCAGGACGAAG
>JAAZLX010000050.1 GCA_012799095.1 Tissierellia bacterium | reverse complement strand
TGATCTCAGGGGTCAGATCGCGATCAAGAACTACGTTGACGTTCAGGTTCTGCGGAGCGGCAAAACCGAGCGGAGCAACAGCAGAGAAGACCAATAGTGAGACGAGTACTAAGGTGAAAAGTCTTTTCATACGACCTCCTTTTGGCAATAAAGCTGGTACAATTTATTGAACCAATTATATTCCTATTATAAAAAAAATGACACAGTTCCCGACAAACATGGTGATTGTATTCAAAGCTCTGGTATATGGTCCAGTGTATGAATATTGAAAGCCCGAGACACACGGAGGAGAAAATTCATGAAACTCGATAAAGTGATATGTCCTTGTAAAAAAGTCAAACGGATCGATGTCCTCCAGGCGATCGCTGACGGGGCGGTCACACTCGGACAAATCGAGAAAAAAACCGGAGCCATGAGCAAGTGCGGCAAATGCAAACAAGACATCAAAAAACTGATGAAAAAGCTGGAAGACTTATAGGGGGGAAGATGAAGGCCACTGAATTTCAAGAAAAAACCGAACAGATCGTGCAGGCTGTCTCTCAGGTGATCATTGGAAAAGACCGTGAGATCCGCCTGGTGCTGGCGGCTTTTTTGGCCGGCGGACATGTTCTGCTGGAGGATGTCCCGGGACTGGGCAAGACGATGCTGGTCAAAACGATATCCCGGGTGCTCGATCTGCCGTTTAAACGGATCCAGTTTACGCCGGATTTGTTGCCGTCTGATCTGACGGGGATCCATTTTTATGATCAAAAACAAGAAGAATTTGTTTTTCGACCGGGACCGCTGTTTGCCAACCTTGTCTTAGCTGATGAGATCAACCGGGCCACACCACGAACGCAGAGTGCGCTGCTTGAAGCGATGGAAGAAAAACAGATCACCGTGGATGGTGTCACCAAAACGTTATCCCTGCCATTTATGGTCCTGGCGACCCAAAACCCGATCGAGACCTTTGGGACATTTCCTCTGCCGGAAGCCCAGCTGGATCGTTTTATGATCAGACTCAGCCTGGGTTATCCCCAAAAAGAGGAAGAGAAGCGGATCGTCGAAGCCGACCGGTTTGACCCTTTGTCTCAAGTCCGGCCGATCATCACAAGCGACCAGATCGATCAGCTGATCGCTTTACCGCCAACGGTTGCCATACACGAAGAAGTGATGGACTATCTGCTGGATATCACGCGTATGACCCGGACCGAAGACAATATCCAAACCGGAGTCAGTCCTCGGGGCTCGATCGCCCTGGCCAAGTTGGCCCGGGTCATGGCAGCCATGGAAGGGCGCGACTATGTCCTGCCGGAAGACATCAAATATTTAGCTCCCTACGTGCTGAACCACCGGGTGATCTCCCGAAACCGACACACGGTGGCCTCTGCCCAAAATCTGATCGACCAGATCGTGTCACAAGTTCGGGTACCGCTGGAAGCCGTATGATGATTTGGCTCCTGCTGTCGATCGTGGTGGCGTCCATTCTGATCAATCGAATTGCGTTGCAACGCAGTATCATGAGTTTTCGCTATTATCTCGAACCTCAGACCATGACGGCTGAAATCGGTCAGCCGATCGGAATTCTTTCAGTGGTGGAAAATCACAAGCGGCTTCCGGTATCACATGTTGAGCTGTCCGAGCGATATCCCGAGGGACTGGGTGGAGGAGAATATCGCACCAGCCTTTATGTCCGGGGGTTTGAACGGATCAAACGACCTCATCAGGTCGTGGCTTTTGAGCGCGGACTTCATACTGTCGAATTCGGCCGTCTGATCATTGGCGATTTTTTAGGCATTACCCGGGAATTTCGCCGTTATCCCCTGAAAAAGGAATGGGTCGTCTACCCGAAAAAAATCGACCTGCATGACAGTATCATACCGATCGATTCGACCATGGGGGAATTATCCGTCCGTCGCTGGATCCTGCCCGATCCCATCATGATCCGTGGGATCCGGGAATACACCGGAATGGAATCGCAAAAGTCGATCCACTGGCCGTCGAGTCTGCGCCAGGGCCGGTTGATGGTCAAAGAATTTGATTTTACGGCGGATCAGTCGTGTTTGATCTTGCTGAACATTCAAACCTCACCTCCGACCTGGGAAAAGCCAAAAGCCGAGTTGATCGAACAGACGATCCGATTGACCAGAGCATTGGCGGATGAGTTGGAAGATCAGGCGATCCCGTTTGCTGTTCGGTGCAATGCCTATAACTACCTCGACCCGCCTCAACGCGGCTATACCGTTCACACCGGACTGGGTGATGCCCATATGGACGAGGTGCTCGACATGCTGGGACGGATCGACTATAAGGTCGGCACCGGATTTACGGGTATGTTGCGGCAGGTCCAGACACAAGCCATGAATCAGGTGACCGTCATCATCATGACGCCGATCATCCTGGAGAGCTATCTCGAAGAGATCGATCTGCTGGCGGGTAAGGTTGCCCGGGTTGTGGTGTTTAGTCTGACGGATGATTTTATCGATCAGCTGCCGCGAAATGTCGAAGTCTACCGGGGGGCTGATCATGCTTGATATTCTGATCTTCGAAATGGTATTTTTCATCGCAGCCCTGGTCAGCCTGTGGCAGGTGCTGTTTACTACTCAGAACATCAATGAAGTCCACCTGGTGTTTGCTGTCGGGGCAGTGCTGGCGATCGTCATCGCTTACCTGGGCAGGAAAAACAAACGTTGGCTCTGGCTGCTGTTGCTTTTGCTCACTATCATGCCGCTGATCTCGCAATTATCATTGCGCTGGTCACTGCCGGTGCTGGGCTTGTTGTTATGGCGCTATCTGGTCGGCGTTCCGGCACCGCACAATGAATTGGATTATGCCGATAAGGTTTTGATCATCATCTTTTTTTTGGTCGGACTGGTCATCTTGCGCGACAACACAAAAAAGATGATGATCAAAACCTAATCGGCATAATCCAATT
>JAAZLX010000049.1 GCA_012799095.1 Tissierellia bacterium | reverse complement strand
CGCTGATTCTGCCGGGCGGAGATTCCTGGTTGGATCCGGAGCAACATCGGGCCATGCTTGCCCTGGCCGGTCACTTTCTTCGAAGCGGCGTCGTGGTCGGTGCCATATGTGCAGCGACTGCAGCACTGATCAAGTCCGGTTTGGTCGGTGAAAAAAAACACACCAGCAATGATCTCAACTGGCTCAAGTATGTTGTTCCGGCGTACAAGTCTGAGGTGAATTATCAACACGAAAGGGCTGTGACGGATGGCAATCTGATTACGGCCAGTGGGACATCACCGCTTGAATTTACCGTTCATGTGCTGGCAGCACTTAAACTGGCTGGCGAGAATACTCTCGAGACCTGGCTCAATCTAAACCGGACGAATGACCCAAAATACTTCTATGCTCTGGAAGAATCACTCAACCAATAAATCTGGCCAATCGATCATCGATTGGCCATTTCTTTTGAAACCGGATTGTTTCCTATCTGTAGCATCTAATGATATAATACATTTAAGAAATGAACAGGAGGTTTTCGTGTGTATACCGTAAGAAGTTATGTCAGACCGGAGAGCCTGAATGAGGCGATTACGGAATTAAGATCCGGTAAACACAACCGGGTGGTTGGCGGCGGTGTATTTCTCAAAATGCAACATCGGGCCATCGGCAAGCTGATATCACTCGATGGCTTGGGTCTTGATCAAATCACTGAAACTGAAGATTCTGTACATATTGGAGGGGCGGTCAGTTTGCGGGAGATCGAGACCAACCCGATTATTCTGGAACACTTTCCCGCCCTATCTTATGCCGTCTCTCAAATCGTCGGCGTACAAATGAGAAATTTAGCCCAGATCGGGGCATCTGTATTCTCTCGTTATGGTTTTTCTGACATCATTCCCTGCCTGGTAGCTACCGGTGCAAAGGTGAAACTGGCTCATGCCGGGGAGTTTTCGGTGGAAGCCTTTCTCACCATGGATAGGGATTGGGATATTCTATATGAGATCATAATCCCCAAAGGAGTCACGTTATCATATGACAATCTGCGCCAGACCAATGGTGATTTTTCCAGCTTAAACCTGGCGATAGGAAAATCGAGCGATCAAGTCAGGATCGTCTATGGAGCCCGCCCGATGGGTGCTTTCCTGGCCGAACAAGCGTCAGCGGCTGCCGGTCAAGGTAAAACACTCGAACAAGTGACACAACTTGTGAAACAAGAGGTTCCGTTCGGCACCAACCTGCGGGCCAGTGCCAAATATCGACGTCATTTGGCCGGCGTCTTATTAGAGCACTTATGGGAGGCAGAATGATTACATTAACGATCAATGGGAAAGTCCACCAGACCGAAGTGGAATTGAATGAGGTCCTGCTGGATACGTTGAGAAGGCTGGGCTATAAGAGTGTCAAACGAGGTTGTGAAACGGCCAATTGTGGTCTCTGCACAGTATTGGTAGAGGACAAGCCGGTATTGAGCTGCTCACTGTTAAGCTTGAGAGCTGATGGTAAAAGCATTGTCACGTTGGAGGGCGTTCGCGATGAGGCCAAGATCCTGGGTGAGTTTTTAGCTCAGGAGGGTGGCGAGCAATGTGGCTATTGTACGCCCGGCTTGATGATGAATACAATCGCCATGAAACGGGAACTAGTCGATCCGACAGACGAGGAAATTGCTCACTATCTGATGGGAAACCTGTGTCGATGCAGTGGTTATGTATCGCAGCTGCGGGCTATACGCAAGTATTTGGAGGTGTAAATGAAAATCGTTGGTCGCAATTTTAAAAAAATCGATTCCTCAGCTATCACCTCCGGAAAACCGATTTATACCGACGACTTAGCCAGTGCCGACGCGCTGATCGTAAAGATCCTGCGCAGTCCACATCCTCATGCCATCATTGAAGATATCGATGTCAGCCGGGCCGAGACTCAACCGGGCGTGGCGATCGTGTTGACTCACAAAGACGTGCCTAAAACCAGATTTACCCTGGCCGGACAGAGCTATCCTGAACCATCACCGTATGATCAACTGATCCTGGATTCCAAGGTCCGGTTTGTCGGAGACGCAGTGGCAATCGTGGCTGCAGAGACAGAAACCCAGGCTGAGAATGCGCTGAAGAGGATCAAGGTCAAATATAAAAAACTGGAACCGGTACTGGACTTTGAAAATGCCATCGATCATCCTTCGATCATCCATGATGAAGAAGTCCATTTCAATCTGCCCCAGGCGGTCGGTGGACAGGATCCAAGCCGGAATATCATGGCCAGCTATGGCTTCACGTTTGGGCAGGATTTTGAAGATGTCTATCAGGACTGTGATGTCACACTGGAGCGGGTCTATTATGTCCAGGCAGCGGCTCAGAGCATGATGGAAACCTTTCGAAGCTATACATACCTCGATTCGCAAGATCGACTGTGCGTAGTGACCTCGACCCAGGTACCATTTCACATCAAACGGCAATTAGCCAGAGCGTTGGAAATTTCACCTGCAAAGATCCGGGTGATAAAACCTCGTATTGGTGGCGGTTTTGGAGCCAAACAGACGAGTGAAACCGAAATCTACCCGGCGATCGTCACCTTAAAGACCGGTCGACCAGCCAAAATCGTATACACCAGGAAAGAAACATTCTCCAGCTCAAACTCACGTCATGCTATGCGCCTGACGGTCAAACTAGGGGCGGACAATGACGGTCGCATCCGGGCGATCGATCTGCATGCCTTAAGTGATCAAGGAGGCTATGGCCACCACGGGTTCACCACCGTCAAGCTGGTGGGAGAAAAATCACTTCCGCTCTACAACAAACTGGACGCAGCCAAATTCTCGGCGGATGTCGTTTATACCAATAAGCTAAAGGCCGGTGCATACCGTGGTTACGGTGCCACTCAGGGCGCCTTTGCTCTGGAATCGGCTGTCAACGAACTGGCTGATATCCTTGAGATGGATCCGGTCCAACTTCGATTGATGAATATTGTTCAGGAGGGGGAACATACCCTGGCCTTTGATAAGGATATTAAAAGCTCTAAGCTGGACAAGTGCATTGAAACTGGCCGTGATCTGATCGGATGGAATGACAAACCAAGAAGGCTCGAACTGGACAATGGAAAAATCCGGGCTACCGGCATGGCGATCACGATGCAGGGCTCCGGTATCGCCAACATCGATAATGCCACTGCCATCGTCAAATTGAATGAGACCGGTGATGTCAGTTTGTTTATCAGTGCCAGCGACAATGGTATGGGAACTGATACGGTTCTGATGCAATTGGCAGCTGAGACATTGAAAGTTAATCCGGAAGAAATCAACTTGATAGCCGCTGATACCGATTTAACGCCCTATGATCCCGGAAGCTATGCATCCAGCGGGGCTTATGTCACCGGTATGGCCGTGGTCAATGCCTGCAATGATTTGAAGCAACGGATCATCAGTGCTGCGGCCAAACACTGGAAGGTCGATCCGTCTGAGATCGATATCGATGATGGGGTCATTCATTATAATGACAGTCATCTTGATTATATCGATTTGGGTCGGATACTGTCAGTCGGTCCGGCAGGCGGAACACTCGTTGGTACGGGCAGCTTTGGTCATCCGGCATCCCCTCCGCCTTACATGGCCGGCTTTGCTGAGATCGAATACGATCCGGAGACAGGTGTGGTCAAAGTAGTCGACTATGTTGGGGTGGTAGATTGCGGTACGGTGATCAATCCACCGCTGGCGAAAGTACAGGTCGAGAGCGGTATTGTTCAGGGCATCGGTTATGCCTTGTATGAAGATGTCAGATACGGAGATACCGGTCAATTGTTTACCAATAACTTCATGCAGTATAAGATACCGACCAGACCTGATATCTCAAAAGTCCGGGTCGCTTTTGAAGAGAGCTATGAACCCTCCGGACCTTATGGTGCGAAATCGATCGGAGAAGTCGTGATCAATACCTCGGCTCCGGCCATTCAGTCGGCGATCCATGCTGCTACCGGTCGCTATCTCTATCGTTTGCCGATGAAACCGGAAATGATCCTGTTTGGCGAGTAAACCAATTTGATATACAAACACAGAACGAAAGCAGTTTGCGCTTATTACGCACACTGCTTTTTTCATTGTCATGACCGGAGCTATGCTACCGATGTTAGTTATCACCTGTCTCTGGGGTAAAAAAGGGATATAGTCTGTAAACGAAAGGACAATGCATGAAACGACTAAGTGTACTCGTCATGATGATCATTCTGCTGATTTCATGCGGCCCATCGAATAAATCAGTTGAGATGTCGGAACCATCACAATTACTCGATATCAAGACTGTGGAAATCCAAGTGACCGAAGTGTCGTTTCAAATAGAGACGACCGAGGAGATGACATACGCTGATCATAGAGACAATATTCTGGCCGCGCTGAATCAAATGACTGAGTTTGAAACCCAAACTGAAATTGTGGTCGATGCTACGGGGGGCAGTTTTCTTATGCCCGGTTTTCAAATCACGGTCGAGAAAAATCTACAGCATATCGAACGACCGTTATCTACACGGGCCAAGGTCGAGACAGACGGGCCGTTTTTTTTAGACCTGGGGCCATCGCGTACGGAAGTATACACCGAGGATGGTGAGGTCTACTCTTATGATGAAAAGACAAGAAAGTTTCAGAAAGCCGATCTTAAACCGTCTCAGGTGAGACAACGTTATGATGTTGAAACGGAGATTCAGCAAAAACTGTGGCGGGAAGAAACCCTTGAACTTGAAACAGGTAGCCGGATGATCGCCCGATTGAAGCTGGAAGGAAAAGATGCCCGCGAACTGGTCGAAGACATCTTGAAAAAATACCGCATTGCATTTGAATTCGATAAGGAAATCAACGAGACGATCGAGTTGAGGATGGAATACCAGCCTGACACCTACCAACCCAAACACGTCATGATCGACGGGACGACCGGGGCATTAGGTTATGACCTATCGATCAGGATCACAGTCGATTATTCCAATGTCAAATAGTCTAACTACAACTGTCCAGGTGAAAACACCTGGACAGTTGTATTTAGTCCGCTTTCATGACAAAGTTGAATTGTTAGCTTCGCTTCATCCGTTGATGCAATAGAATCATAGACAACAGAAACAGTCCGATACCAATTCCGATCAATGTGATAAGGTTGTTCCAATCGATGACAGTACCGCGCAACATGATGTTCTGGAGCATATTTTTACCATAAGCGGCCGGTATGGCATAAGAAATGTAGCGGATCGGCGGGGTCAGATATCGCAGGTCAATAAAGAATCCGCTGAAGAAAACACTGAACAGCAGAGCGATCATAGCCAGCTGAACCGCCTCAGTATCCGTTTTTGAAACCAGTGAGATCACGAAACCGACTCCGATGGAAGTAAACAACACCCCGAGATAGACATAGAGCACATCAAGCCAGTTGCCGTGCATGGGAAAGCCCAGACCAAAATAGGTGGCGACGGACAAAGCCATGGCAATCAATACGCCCAGGAACATATAGGTGACATATTTACTAAACAGGATCTCGCCTGATT
>JAAZLX010000048.1 GCA_012799095.1 Tissierellia bacterium | reverse complement strand
CTAAATTTTGATTGGCCGTTTGAAGCCGAGCGATCAGATCGGTCAGACCGGCAACCGCTCCTGTCTGTGAATCGACACCTTCTAATAACGCTAACAGCGCAGCACTGTCGTTTTTCATATCATCAAATTGGCTTAGATCCATTTGTTCCAATGTTTCAGCCACCTGTCCAAGCGCTTGATCGATCTGATCGGAAGCATTTCTCGATTCTTCGATCGCTTCTGAAAAATCGATCTCATCCAATAGTTCTTTGACTTGATCGAGTTCCGCGACCAATGGCATTACCATATCCAGCGCTTGATTGACACCACCGACATAAGCGTCGACACCGTCGATATATTGATTCAGTCCGGCGGTAGCAGTATCACTCCCGGCGACATATTGACTCAATCCATTAGACAATTCTACCAAACCGTCGACAAGTTGCCCTAAACCGGTATCAAATTGAACCACACCATCGCGATAGTCTTCCAGACCGCTGTGGTATTGAGACAGTCCATCGTTGAATTGGCTCAGCCCTTCGCTCATCTGATGGCCTGCTCCTGCCAAACCATCGGCTCCGCCAAGCAATTGATTGCCACCTGAACCGACCTGACCTAATCCGTCCGCCAGTGACTGAGCACCTTGATTGAGTTGATTGATTGCATCCTGTAGCAGAATCAGATCATCCAGAGAATCATCCATATCAGGCAGTTCGATCGCCATCTGAAACGGCAGACCATTGAGGGTGATCGGTTTCATAGCAAAGTCGGTCACATGGGCTGTGATGGTGATGTCGGCTTCCTTTTCCGGCAAGACAGTATACGTCAACATCTTGTCCTCACCATTGATCGCTTCGGTGGCATCCTTGGCTGTCATCAGTTTGAAGTTTTCTTGTGGGAACTGAAAACTGACCTGGAGCAGGTAGTTTTCAAAAAACACCGGATCTGCCTCGGGATTTGGTTTTACCTGCATGTGGATCGTCAGTTCACCATTGGCTCCGGCCAACTCTTGCGCCTCGACTTGTTTGCCATCGAGCGCATATTCGATCTCGATCAGCCAGGGCAGCTGTTTATCCGGAGAATTCCCCTGATAGTAGAACACCCCGGTCTCAGCCCGCACGGTAATTTTATCGCCTGTTGTTTCCATCGGCTCCAGGTTGGTCAGGTTGACGATCTCCTGATAGTTTCCGTAATCCCTCACCACACCGTTTGTGCTTAATCGAAACACATTGACGACTGACAACAGGTCGACCGATCCATCATAAGCCATCTTGGCATAGACGACTTCTTGCTTTGGTAATTGACTCGATTGAGCAAAACTAATCGGACTGAGTACCATTACCAGTATGATCAGCCAGATGAGTGGTTTTTTCATTGTCTTCTCCTTTGGGTGCGGCAGTTGCAAAATTAGCCCGCCAGGTCAGTTTACCGACCCATTTGTCAAACGTGATATAGAGTGCCGGCAGAAAGAAAATGACATTGAGCAGTGAAAGTGCCGCGCCGCGGCCTAACACCTGACCCAATTCACTTACCACCTGCAGACTGGAAATTTGCCATAAGATCAATCCCGCCAGGGTCAAAATCAGTGCCGGGGGAAACAGGGGCTGGATCGCTTCAATGATGCTTCGCCTGGCAGCTTCGATCTTGGAATATTTTTTCCGATTATCCAAATAATGCTGGGTGTATAGAATTCCATAGTCAACGGTTGCGCCGAGTTGAACAGCAGAAACGATCAAATAACCGATATAGCTCAGTTTTGTGCCGGTGAAATAAGGGATCGCCAGATTGATCCAGATGCTGGTCTCGATCGTAAGCAACAACAGCAGTGGGATCATGACACTGCGAAAGGTCAGTAACAATACCACACCGATGGTCAAGATCGCCAGACCGTTGACGATCCTGTTGTCTTGCGTCGTAAATATTTTCATGTCATAAGTCGATGGCAGCTCGCCTGCCAGATAGTATTCCGGATACAGATTTTCTGTGATTCGTTTGATTTCCTCAACGGCAGCAAATTCGGCTTCACCCTCACTGCTTAAATCATTCATCAAAATCAAACGGGAATATTTACTGGATAAAAAGGGAGTCAACTGCTCCGCCGGAGGGATCTGGGTCGGAATTTGCGACCCGACCATTTCAGTGTAACTGATGATCTGCGTAATGCCCGGTACCCGGTGAAGCTGCTGAGCCAAAGCGAGTTCTTTATTGATCTCTCCCTTCGGTACCAGGAGCACCATCTGGCTCTCCGGAGCAAACAGATCGTTGACCTGGTCAGAATGGATCTGCTCGATCGATCCTTCCGGGTATTCTTCCATGGCATAGGTAAAATCATTTTTGGACTGCCCCAGAAAGCTCAAAACACTTAAAACGGCAATCAATAAAAACCAGCGGTAATTACGACTTAAGAAGTCGGCCAAGCCTTTAAAAGAAGGCACAAAGGATCGATGAGTCGCTTTGTCCATCCATTTGTGGGAGTAGAGCACGATCACAGGCAAAAATCCGATAACTGTTACCAGTGAAAACAAAATCCCTTTCGCTAAGACCACTCCCAGGTCACCGCCAATCCGAAAATGCATAAACACCAACACCAGGAATCCCAGGAAGGTGGTCATAGCCGAGGAAGCAATCGCTACACTTGATTTTGCGATCGCCTGTCTCATGGCATCATTGAGCGGCAGCCCGGCCTCCCGATTATCATTGAACCGGTGTAATAAGAAGATGGCATAGTCAAGCGACACGGCCAGTTGTAATACTGCAGCAACACTCTGGGTCAAAAATGAAATTTCCCCCAGGAAAATGTTTGTCCCCAGATTCAAGATGATCGCTACTCCGATGACTATCAGAAGAACCAGCGGTTCAAACCAGTTGCGGGTGGTCAGCATCAACAGAAGGATCCCCAAAGGAAGCATGATCACCATTATGGTAAAAATCTCGCTTGAGGTCGAATTCTGAACACTGGATAATGTTACGATCTGCCCGGCAACTGCTCCGTCTTCTCCCGCGACCATGCGGAGATCTTCCAAAGTTTGCACCGTATCATCAAGATTGGCTGTCACCATAAACAGGGCATTGTTATCTTTGTAATATCCACCGACCAGCTGTTGATCAAGTTGCTCTAACGGCACCTTGATATCCTGAACATCATCAAGCCAAAGAACTGACTCGACTGAATCGATATTTTCCAGCTGTCGCTTTATCTCCAGCGCTTCTATCAGTGAAACATCCGGCACCACCACCCGGGCATTGGGAATCGATTCCGTATACTCGGCTGACATCTCTTCGATTGCCAGCGTCGATGGTGCTTTCAAAGGAAGATAATCCATCAGATTGTAGTTGATTCCGACCAACGGTATCAGAGCTGCTGATATGATCGTAAATAAAATAAAGCCCAGCAGAACAACTTTTTTGTGGTCGACTATGAAACTGGCAATTCGTTGCATGCATCCTCCGATATTAATCATACCCGCGGTAACTTGTTTTCACAAACGACAATTATGCATCATGTGTTGATTAATAGACACTTATCGCATATAATGACTAATATGAAAAAAGTTAAAGGAGTACGTATGGATCTGCGTATCGTAAAGACACGAGAAAACTTAAATAAAGCACTGGTAGAT
>JAAZLX010000047.1 GCA_012799095.1 Tissierellia bacterium | reverse complement strand
CCATCTTGTCTGCTAACACTTCGCCCATGATAAATTCACGATGCTGTTCGATTGCCTGTTCGAATTCAGGAGTCGACTGGTATTTGATGGTGATGTGATCAGCCACTTCATAATTATTGCTCCGGCGCATCTGTTGGACATTGGATACAAATTCACGGGCATAACCTTCTTTGATCAATTCGTCGTTCAATTGATGGTCCAAAATGACGAACAAATCTTCCTGGGTCTGGATGGTGAAGTGTTCCTTGGCATCGACCAGAACCTCGACTTCATTGGATGACACTTCAATCCCGGCAATCTCAACTGATTGATTGTTACGCAGTTTAAGTCCGACATCATTGGAATCGACCTGACGCAATGCCTTTTGGAATTCGCCCATACGAGATCCGAGAATCGGGCCAAGGACCGGGAAATTCGGTTTCAATTTGAAGTTCATATACGTAGTCAATTCATCGGTATAGCTTACCTGTTTGATGTTCAGTTCTTCCTGAATGATCGGTTCCAAACCGGAAAGTGTACTTTGCCAACGTTTGTCCACCAGGACCTGGGGCAGCGGCTGTCGGACTTTGATCCCGACATTTTCCCGGGCGGCCCGTCCCATAGTAACGATCGTTTCAGCCAACTTCATCCGCCGGTTCAATTCATCATCGATCAGTGACGGATCGGCTTTGGGGAACTCAGCCATGTGGACCGAAGTGTTGCCGGTAAGGTTGCGATAGATCTCATCGGTAACATAAGGTGCAACCGGTGCACTCATCAGTACCAATGCCAGTAAGACTTCATAGGTGGTGTTATAAACGCTTTGTTTATCTTTGTCGAGAGCTTCTTTCCAATACCGTCGGCGCGAGCGGCGAATATACCAGTTGGAGAACTCATCGTTCAAAAAGTCCTGGATGTGGCGAGTGACTAATGTCAGGTCAAATTGATCATAGGCATCGGTCACATCAAGGATGACTTGATTCAAACGGCTGATGACCCAGCGGTCCAGTTCACTTCTCTCTTCCATCGGAACAGAAAAACTAGTCACATCGATATTGTCATTGTTGGCATATAAACGGAACAGATTGTAGACATTCTTCAAGGTTCCGAAATACTTACTCAAGGTTTCTCTCAATCCGCCAATGTCAAATTTGGTCGGCTGCCAGGCCGGCGATGAAAAGTTCAGATACCACCGGACGCTGTCAGCACCGTATTCATCGAACAAATCAAACGGATTCAGAACATTGCCGATATGCTTACTCATCTTCTTGCCATCTTTATCAAGCAGCATGTCATTGACCAAGACATTTTTATACGGAGCAACACCCTTCATCAAGGTTGAGACTGCCATCAGAGAATAGAACCAACCCCGGGTCTGATCGATCCCTTCGCAGATATAGTCGGCCGGGAAGTACTTATCAAAATTTTCACTGTGCTCAAAGGGATAATGCATTTGGGCAAACGGCATGGCACCGGAGTCAAACCAGACATCAACTACATATGGTACCCGACTCATAACATGTGAGCAATCCGGGCAGTTGATATGAACATCATCGACATAAGGCCGGTGGAGTTCAATTTCATCAAACGGTTCGATCGCTTTTTCTTTTAATTCCTTGATCGATCCGATCGATTCTTTGTGTCCGCAGTGATCGCAGGTCCAGATGTTTAACGGGGTTCCCCAATACCGATTGCGTGAGATGGCCCAGTCCTTGATATTCTCCAGCCAGTTGCCAAACCGTTTTTCCCCGATATAATCGGGATACCAGTTGACGGTATCATTGTTTGCCATCAGCTGATCACGCAGCTTGGTCATCTCAATGTAATAGCTTGGATTGGCGTAATATAACAAGGGTGTGTGGCAACGCCAGCAGTGGGGATAATTGTGTTCGATCCGCTGCTTTTTGTACAGCTTCTTTTCCTTGCGTAGCCAATCGATGATGCCCTCATCGGCATCCATAACAAACATGCCCTCCCAGAGCGTGTTGGTGAACTTGCCTTCTTCATTGACCGGTTGAAGGACCGGTAAGCCGTATTTTCGTCCGGTGATATAGTCATCTTCCCCGAAAGCCGGAGCGGTATGAACAATACCGGTACCATCTTCCAGCGTGACATAATCAGCCAGCGTAACGATAAAAGCTTTTTCTTTGGTCTCCACAAAGGGCATGATTTGTTCGTATTCTAAGAACTCGAGATCTTTGCCCGGGAATTCTTCTATGATTTCGACATCATCGCCCATTACCTGATGAACTAGAGATTTGGCCATTATATACACAAAATCACCCTGTTTCACCCGGGCATACGTATGATCAGGATGGACCGTCAGAGCGACGTTGGATGCCAGAGTCCAGGGTGTGGTGGTCCAGACCAGAAAGTATTCATCCTTGTCTTTGCGTTTAAAGGCTACGGTAACGGAGTCCTGTTTGACCATTTTATAACCCTGAGCCACTTCATGTGAGGCTAATCCGGTCCCGCAACGACTGCAGTATGGCAGGATTTTGTGGCCTTCATAAATCAGGCCGTCGTCAAACACCTTCTTGAGAATCGCCCAGCCCGATTCGATATAATCATTTTCCAGGGTGATATACGGATTATCCATATCGACCAGGTAGGCCATTTGCTCCGTCATATCTCGCCAGATCGCTTCATATTCAAATACACTCTCACGGCATTTTTTATTGAATTTTTCTATGCCATAGGCTTCGATATCTTTTTTGCTTTTCAGGCCTAATTGACGCTCGACTTCGATTTCGACCGGAAGGCCGTGGGTATCCCAGCCCGCCTTGCGATGAACATAATAGCCCTGCATATACTTATAGCGACAGATCGCATCTTTTAGTGTCCGGGAAATAACATGATGCAATCCCGGTTTGCCGTTTGCGGTCGGCGGACCTTCATAAAAAATAAAGTGAGGTCGGGTGCCGTCATCATGCAGAGTCTGGCCTAACAGATCGATGTCGGTCCAATATTGACGTTGGATGTCTTCATTGGCTTTCAGACCTTGATCGTTCAATTTTCTATACATTATTCCTCCCAAAATAAAAAGCCTCCAGCATAGGGGCGAGTTATCGCGGTACCACCCTATTTGCCTGAGGCCACTCGTAAATTTGTCCATGTATAAAAGTGATAATGCCATTCACTTGATTGTTAATTTTCACCAGTCATTAACTCTCTAAAAATCGCTGTGAGGGCATCTTGTCTTCTAGGATCTATTCAATTAATATCCGACTTCTTCTTTCGGAGCCGTTTTTGTCATATTGTTCAGGATGTCAATTCCATGAGGTACGACAATAAATATTTCATTGGCAATTTTTGATATGTCCGCATCCAGGGCGTAGGCTGCTCCTTCACAGATGTTGATGATCTTGGCGGCAACAAAATCATCAGTGTCTTCAAAGTTTAAGATAACCGGTCGTCCGGATCGGATATCATCAATGATCGAAGTGCTTTCGCGATGATCAAGCGGAGAATATTTGCATATAACAACTTTGGCATCACTTGTTGGGGCAGTTCGATCAGCATAAACAGATTTTGTGGGCACAGGTTTCCTCTCTCTCGGCGGTTCCCAAGTGCGGGGTTCATCCGGCATCGGTTCTGGCTCAAAGCGTCTTCGTTCGACCCGGCTTTCGCGTGGTTCGTCGATTGGCTCTTCGGCCTCCTGGATCTCTAAACCAAAGAAATGTTTGACTTTATCGCCAAAATTGTTCATTCATCCTCCTATCGAAAAAGAGCAGTTCCTATGCGAATCATGTTGGAACCCTCTTCAAGGGCAATTTTATAGTCATTTGTCATACCCATCGACAAATATTTCATATAAACATTATTATAATTAAGATTAGCATAATAGTCAAAGAGTTCTTTCATTTTACGGAAATAGCATCGGGCATCTTCCGGATCATCGAACAGCGGTGCCATCATCATCAGCCCCTGAACGCGGAGATTTTCCATTTGAGCCACCTGTGACAGGACAGATTCAAGGTCTTCTTCCTCAAAACCATACTTGGCTTCTTCTTTTGCTATGTTCACCTGGATCAAAATATCGATCACTCGACCGACCCGTTTGGCCTGACGATTGATTTCTTTCGCTAAACGGAGACTGTCAACCGAATGGATCAAATGAACGACCTCGATTATATCTTTTACTTTATTTCGTTGCAGATGACCGATGAAATGAATTCGTCTCTCCGGCGAAATTTCCGGAAGCTTCAACAGCAGGTCTTGGACACGACTTTCTCCGACATCAGCAATGCCCAGGGCGATCATCTGATTCATCGCTTCCAACGTTTGATATTTCGTAACGGCGACTAATGTAACATTTCCATGGCCATATTGGTCGATCATAGCTTGGACATGCTGTAAATTTTGTTTCATTCTTTTGGATCCTCCACAATTTCATCATACAAATTGACAGTTGATACAATGATCGATTCGTTGCCGTCCATCATTAGAAAATTGTCACTGGCAATGATGGCTTCGTTGCCGAATATTCCCAGCACTTTGACCGGGACAAATTCTTCCCGATACCCTTTCTTTAATACATAAACCCCCATCACTTTATCCTGTTCGATCAGAGAACTGGTTTTGATCGCTAGCCCTTCCAGTTTTTTCGGAGTGACAGTGATTGTAGTCAGACGGTCGTTATAATCATTAGAATACTCTTCCAGGACTGTCAGTTTGATACCATATTCTTTGCCGTGTTTAAAAATATTTGATACGACGGGTCGAATCTGCTGGCCATTGATCTGAACATCGATCCGTTGACCCGGAATAAACTGATTCATCATTGCTTCATCAACTCGGATAAGCAAATATGATTCGCGATTTTGGACCAATCGAATAAATGGTTGTTTGGCCAAAACGCGGCGGACTATTTCACCCTCCTGTTTGAGGGTGTATTTATTGTAATCGATCAAAGGGATATTGAATGGATTGAATAACAGATCATCTTCGGCCACGGTATAAGCCACTATCCCGCCATGTGGGGCTTCGATCTGGATCTTACCATCCCGCCCCACCTTTGTTGATATGGCTGACTCTTGTGGGGCAAATCCGCGTGACTGTTGATAAGCATTACGGATCACAAGGATTTGATCAAGTTGTGACTTGACTTGTTCGACTTCAGACAAACGATTTTCTTTCACAAAATAGGCCAGTTGATCCTGGGCACTCGAGTATTCCTGTTCAATCGCTTCCATGTCGACCAACCAGTCCCGGCTGAGCTCAAAGGCTTGATATGTTTGATCCGTTTCGATAGGTGTGACGGTCGCTATGACTGTACCTTGAGGTACCCGTTCACCATCTTCCACCGCAAAGCTTACATCACCGGCACGATTCGATGAAACAAGGACTTCATTTCGAAAGATGATCGCATCAGTCACAAATTCACTTTTCAGTAGTTTGATTTCGGCCGGATAGCTGTCCAACTGAGGGTTAAACAGACCGATCTGATTGAGGACTATCACAACCAGAACTGCCACGATCAAAAACATGACCAGGCGGCCAAAGAATGGTTTCATCATAAGTTAAACTCTTGTTTAAAATCACGTTCCATAAGTTCAGTAATCGTCTCGCTGACACTGGCTCCCTCATGAATGATATCATACAAAGCCTGAGTCAGGGGCATTTCGATACCCATTTGTTGGGCCAGTGCGTAGGCTGCTTCCATTGTACGGATGCCTTCCACCACCATGCCGACCTGTTCACTTGCCTGTTGAACTGATAAGCCCTGCCCGATCAAAATTCCGCAGCGACGGTTTCTAGAATGGTGTGAAGTGCAGGTAACGATCAAATCACCAAAGCCACTCAGGCCTAAAAATGTTTCTGTGTTGGCTCCCAGAGCTGAGCCCATACGCATGATTTCAGCCATGCCTCGAGTCATGATAGCAGCTTGGGTATTATCGCCAAAACCGACGCCATCACTGACGCCGACCGCTAATGCAATGATGTTTTTGAGAGCTCCACCTATTTCAACACCCAGCAGATCGTTTGAGCGATAGATCCGAATGGTCCGGCTACTCAAGTTTTGGATCTGATGATTCAGCTCATCATCAAGTGATGCCACTACCAGTGTTGTCGGCATGTCGATGGCGACCTCTTCCGCATGGGATGGGCCGGATAATGCAGCATAAGGATTGTCAGGTAGAATTTCGGCAAATACCTGGTGAATCAACTTAAGAGAGGTCAATTCAATCCCCTTGCTGAGATTGATGATCGGGATATCTGCCGGTATTTTGCCGGCAAATTCAGCGTACTGCTTTCGGATATATTGTGAACTGATGGCATTGAACAGCAGTTGGGCTCCTTCGATGACCGGCTCGATTTCTGAAAAGAAACGGAGATTTTGCGGTAACTCGATCCCCGGTAAATATTGTTCATTTTTCCGGCTCTGGTTTATTAGAGCAATTTTTTCAGGATTTCGGCCATAGACCGATACATCATGGCCCTGAAGACTTAAATATCGCCCAAATGATGTACCCCAAGAACCGGCTCCTACAATTGCTATCTTCATGCCTGCTCCCTGGTTTTTTCTTTTAACACAAACACGATCGGTGTTCCGGTAAAATCATAGGCTTCTCGAAAGCGATTTTCCAGATATCGCAGGTACGAAAAGTGCATCAGAGATTCATCATTAATAAACAAAACAAATGTCGGCGGTTTGGTTTCTGACTGGGTGGCATAGTAGATTTTCAGGCTTCTTCCTTTATCCTGCGGCAGCGAATGCATCAAAATGATTTCATGCAACAGATCGTTCAATCTGCCGGTTGGAATGCGACGGGCCCGATTTTGATTGATCATATCAAGCATGGGAATGATCTTGGATACCCGACTGTTCTCCAGTACACTGATCATCTCCACAACAGCATACTTGAGAAAGGGAAATTCCTGATGAAACTTTTCTTTCCACTGGCGATATGTTTTGTTATCTTTTTCGATCAGATCCCATTTATTCACCAGGACTAAAATCCCTTTTCCGGCTTCATGGGCATATCCGATGATCTTCTTGTCCTGTTCGGTATAGCCTTCCGATGCATCGACCATCAAAATGACGATATCCGACCGATCGACCGCATGAAAGCTGCGCAGGACGGAATAGCGCTCGATCGATTGATCGACTACAGCCCGCTTTCTTCGAATACCGGCTGTATCAATAAAGCGATAAGTCGTACCATGGAGAGTTAACTCTGTATCGATGGCCTCACGGGTCGTCCCTGGGATATTTGATACGATCACTCGATTTTCACCGAGAAGCTTGTTGACCAAAGAACTTTTACCGACATTGGGTCGGCCAACGATCGCAACCGATATCACATTTTCATCGCGGTACTCCTGGGTGTGAGCCGGAAATAATTCAACCACTTCATCCAGCAGATCACCCAGATTGAGACTGTTGACTGAGCTAATGGGGATGGGGCGAAAGCCTAGTTCGTAGTAATCATATACGTCTCGACTCTCATCAAAAGTATCGATTTTATTGACTACCAGAATGACCGGCTTTTTTGCCTGACGCAATAATTGGGCTATCTCATTATCAGTATGGGTCAACCCTTCTTTGCCGTCGATCATGAAGATGATGACATCCGCCATTTCAATGGCAAGCTTGGTCTGCTGCCTCATCTGAGATAGCAACACATCTTCCGATGAGGGATCGAGTCCACCGGTATCGATTAAGGTGAATTTACGATTGAGCCATTGAGCTTCGGCGTAAACACGATCACGTGTCACACCCGGCTCGTCCTGTTCGATCGATATTCTACGACCGACAACTTTATTAAAAAAAGTACTCTTGCCAACATTGGGTCGCCCCACGATGGCCACAACTGGTTTTGACATTATAACTCCTTCAGTAACGCCTGGCCGTGATTGGCAGCGATCTCAATGTTACAGTTCATGGCAAGCTCGAGATCAGATTTTGAATAATCATCCAAGGTCAATCCATCGGTGTTAAACATGGTTTCACATAAGACGATCGTTTCTCCGGCTTCGACCTGTACTTGTTCTATCATATCCTTGGCGGTGATCAGGCCGGCAACGGTAATGGTCTCACCTAAAAAGTTGTTTATTACCCTGCTAACCTTCCACTCTCTATTATACTGGATATTAAGCTGATCGACCAAACTTTTTAAGATAGGATAAAAAGCACTACCGGTGACAAAGTGTCGTTCAGTCAATGGGCTGATCGGTTTGGCATCCATGAATTGATCCAGAAAGCGTCGAACCATTCCAATACCGTTTTCATGTTGAACAAAGTCTTCATAGTCGGCGGCAGGTGGTACTTCCTGATCGGCCAATAAATAAAATTCATCCGCTAAAAAAGCAAATCTAGTTTCCAATTGCTTCAGGCAATCATTCTGAAATTGCTTGATGCGCAGTATGATATCATGAGCAGATCGTTTGGAAAAACCGTTCAGTTGAGGCAATCGGTCACGAAACCTGGTAAGTCCGACAGGCACGATACCGATCGATGCAAGATTAGGATGATATGCTGTCAATTTCCGTAAGGTTTCTTCCAGATCCGGTCCATCATTGTATCCGGGAACCAGCACGATTTGCGCGTTCATTTTCACCCCGTGATCCGCTAGGAACTGTAGTTGGTCTTCGATCAGCATACTGCGGGGATTGCCCAACATTCGATGTCGGATCTCCGAGTCCATAGAATGGATCGATACATTGATCGGATGGATGCCATAGTCGACGATCCGTTGAAGGTCTGATTGGCGGAGGTTTGTCAAGGTAACAAAATTACCCTGTAAGAACGACAATCTGGAATCATCATCCTTGAAATACAAGGTTTGACGCATACCCGCCGGCAGCTGATCAATAAAGCAGAACACGCAGTGATTGTGGCAATGTTTGGCCGCATCCATCAGGGAATCAGGAAATACCAATCCAAGGGATTCGTCGAAAGCTTTCTCAATGACATATTCGATTTCTTCCTCGCCTTCCAGCATCACCAGTTGTAGATCATCAGCACTGCTTAAAAACCAGTAGTCCAGACGATCCTGAATCGGGCGTCCATTGATCTCAAGCAACCTGGCACCTACCGGAATCCCCAGTTCTTCAGCAATACTGCCCGGTTCAATTTCAATTACTTCATTTAAGCATAATGTAGCCAAGATTTCTCCCTCTGGTCTTTTGGTCGCGGCGATAAGAATAATAATTCCCATCTTCATAGGTGCAAATAGGACTGATCTCGATAGCGTCAGGTTTTAGATATACTTTCAACTGAGCTTGATTTTCAGCATATAGATCAAAAAAATAGTTATTGCCGATTTTTAGCATGGACCGGTGGTTGATTGGTTTGGCTTCAAGATCAAAACCGGCTGATACCTGATAATGTTGTCGGCAGATACCGGGACCGATCATTGCATGCAGATCAGTCGCACCCAGATCGATCAATTGTTTGACCAGATTTTGTGCGATCCGCCCGGCGGTACCCTTCCATCCGGCATGAGCCAGTCCGATCAGAGGTTTGGTTTGATCCCAAACATAAATAGGCAGACAATCAGCGAAGCTGCCGAATAACATCAGCCCTACCTGATCAGTGATCAGACCGTCGCAATCGGGATGGATCCTATCCGGTTGAGCCGTAATGATCGTGTTTCCATGCACCTGAATCATGGAAGAAAAATCAGGAGCAGACAGCTCCCGACATTTTTGTTCCAGTTCCTGTTGAAATTCCTCAGTGGCTTGACCTATCTTATCATTGTGTTTCTCGTAGCCGTATATCAAGCGGTTACTGTCTTTTCTCATGTAACATCTTCCTGATTTCAGTGACAAAAGTATCGATATCACGAAATGATTTATACACGCTGGCAAAACGAACATATGCAACTTCATCTAATATTTTCAATTCAGCCATTACCATTTCGCCGATCTCCTGACTGGAGATCTCTTTTTTCATTTGATTGGCTAATTTCTGTTCGATCCGGGTCACAATATCATCAATTTGCTGAGCGCTGACCGGTCGTTTCTCACATGCGCGAACGATCCCGCGAGTGATTTTGTTCCGGTTAAACTCTTCCCGCGTGTTATCTTTTTTGACGACCATCAAGGAGACGTCTTCGATCCGTTCATAGGTCGTAAACCGGGATGAACAGTCGATGCATTCACGCCGGCGGCGTATGGTGTTGTTATCGAGGTTGGGCCGGGAATCGATCACTTTCAATTCATCAGCACCGCAAAAAGGACATTTCATCATTTCCTCCAACAAAAAAGGCCATAAAGGCCTATTTTCGATTCTTCAAGAAACTCGGAAGATCAGCCCTTGTCCGACTTGAATCCCAGGTATCCGCTTCTTCTTGTGGTATAACGACTTCTTCACGGGTAGCTTCGACCGGTCTGACATCTTTTAAGGGATGGTATTCATCTCCGGTCAAATTGCTGGTTGAGATCTTGGGAAATCTTCGACCCTTTTGACCTTGGAAACCGGTGGCGATGACTGTGATCTTCATTTCATCGCTCATATTGTCATTGATCGAAGTTCCGTAAATGATTTCAGCATCCGGATTGGCCAATTCAGTGATCAGATTGAGTGCTTCGGCTGTTTCATGCAGTCCGACAGTACTGTTGCCGGTCACGTTGATCAGCAAACCAGTTGCACCTTCAATTGTAGTTTCCAGTAACGGACTGAAAACAGCTTGTTTGGCAGCATCAACTGCTCTGGATTCGCCTTT
>JAAZLX010000046.1 GCA_012799095.1 Tissierellia bacterium | reverse complement strand
CATAGTTTGATGATAGCAATCATGGTTTTTGCTTTTACAAACTAGGTAAACAAATGCCATTTTAGTTTTCGATTATCAGCGGGCATACTTCAACCTCGACCGACATGCCTTTGATATGTGGTGCATCGCCCAGATCCCGGATACAGTAAAACTGGAATCCAGTGCCAAAGTCACTGCTATTTTAAAGATCGACCAAGGCTATACCGTCGATTACACTACACCCCACGGTCGATATCAGGCCACCACCCGCTATCTCATCGGGGCGGACGGAGCCAACAGCATAGTACGAAAAGCCATCTATCCTAAACATAGGATCCGGACCTATCTGTCGATCCAGGAATGGTATCAGGTCAGTGACAGCCGACCTTTCTACGCTTCGATCTTTGACCCGGAAGCGACCGATTGCTATAGCTGGGCCCTGTACAAAAATGACTATTTACTGTTCGGCGGAGCGTATCCCCAAACCGGAGCCCGCCAACGATTTGAAAACCAAAAACAAAAACTGATCGATCACGGTTATCCCCTACAGCACCCCATCAAACGACAGGCCTGTCTGGTGCTCAGACCGGAAAAACTAAGTGATATCGTCACCGGCAAAGACAATGCCTACCTGATCGGTGAAGCC
Source organism: Tissierellia bacterium (assembly GCA_012799095.1). Classification (GTDB taxonomy): domain Bacteria; phylum Bacillota; class Clostridia; order Peptostreptococcales; family Acidaminobacteraceae; genus DUPT01. The sequence continues at coordinate 1,920 of JAAZLX010000046.1, read as the reverse complement.
GCCGGCTGGGTATCGCCCAGTTAGCTTGAAGGCATCAGTTATGCTCTGATCAGTGCCAGAGAATTGGCCCGTACCTTCCCCGACCGGCCGCACTATCGCAAACTAAAGCTCAAGCTGTTGTCCAAGATCATAAAATCCCCCTTCCTCTATCAACCTACCATCAGGCGGATTATCATGGGCAGTGGATTACAATCGATCAAAATAAGCAAATCGAGGCAGCCATAGCTGCCTCGTATCATTTGTTGATCAGTCGTTTGCTGACAAACACTTACAAATACAGGTTCATCAGAATTTCATCATAATATTGCCCGTCGATCTTAAAAAAGCCCGGGAAGCGTCCTACCTCCTCAAAGCCCAAATCCTGATACAACCTGATCGCCCTGACATTATCCGCTCTGACACCCAGGTGGATGATCTCAGTCACACCATTGGCTTGGGCAAATTGAATCAGATATTTGATTATTTTACGACCGATCCCATGGTTCCAGTAAGCCTGTTTGACAGATACAGCCAGTTCCCCATGATGGGCAATACGCGGTTTTACATTTGAAACAAATGAACCGATCCCGACAATCTCATCATGGGCAACTGCCAGCACCACCCTTGAGGTCAGTGATCGATTGATCGTCCTGATCCAGGCCGTTTCCTGTTCAACACTCAGGCTGAATTCACCCTTGCCAAATAGCAGATTGTCACTCTCTCCTCCCACCTGATTGAGATATTCAATAATAAAAGGGGCATCCTGCTCACGGGCAAGTTGGATGTCTACATAGAGATCGTCTTTGATTCGCATTCTTTCCTCCGTTTTTCCCATTATACCTAACTTCTCCCTGTATTTACAGTCTGTCGATCCAACAAAAAAAGACTGTCAATGACAGCCTTTAGCTTATTACCCTCTGTAACCATTCCACCAATTGTCCTACATTGTCGATTTGATCGGCCTGCTCATCGGTGATTTCGATGTCGTAGTCCTGCTCCACAACAAAGAATACCTCAAACAGATCGATTTCATCCCATGCCAGATCATTCCGAAATGACGTTTGCGCTGTCAGTTGTTGATCAGTCAGTCCGAAATAGCTCCGGAGGTTATTCAGTATCTTGTCGGTCATGCTGTTCCTCCGTTTTCATGTCGGACAGTGCCTGTTTGATTTCATCGATCACACCGCTGGCAGCATATTTTTCCATGTACAAAATGCCATTTTTGATGGCTTTGGCATTACTTGACCCGTGGGCTTTGACCAGGACCCCGTTGACGCCGAGCAGAGCAGCTCCGCCGTACTCGGTATAATCCAACTTGGCTTTAAAATCCTTCAGTCCCTGCTTCAAGAACAGACTGCTGAGCTTGGTCAGTGAGTTTTTCATAAACATATCTTTTAACCAGGACCCCATGGTTTTAGCCAGACCTTCTGACAGTTTCAGTATCACGTTGCCGGTAAAACCGTCGGTCACTACAATATCGACCTTCCCCGCCGGGATATCACGGCCCTCGATCGAGCCGGCAAAATTGATCGGGGCTGTCTGCAACAGAGGAAAGGCGCTTTTGACCAACTCATTGCCTTTGCCCGGTTCTTCCCCGATATTGACCAGTCCGACCTTCGGGTTTTTTGTACCATAGACTTTTTCTACATAAATGCTGCTCATGACAGCGAAATCACGCAGGTGGGCCGGTTTACAGTCAGCATTGGCACCGGCATCAACTAAAAGACCCATGCGGTCGTTCATCGGATAAGCCGTCGTGATGGCCGGCCTTTCGATCCCTTTGATCCGACCGACTCGCAGCAGTCCCCCGGCCAACAGAGCACCGGTCGAACCGGCTGAGAGAAAACCGTCGATCTTGCCGGCCTTCAGGTCGAGTAATCCCCGAACCATCGATGAATCGGCTTTTGCCCGGATCACCGATACCGGCATTTCATCATTCTG
>JAAZLX010000045.1 GCA_012799095.1 Tissierellia bacterium | reverse complement strand
GTCAGCGGGATTCCTTTTATCTTTGTCACTTATGGTTTTGGCCAGGTAGAAGAACCGGTCGAAAAAATCGATCACATCGGCGAATTACTGGAGGTATTCCCATGTCCCTAGAGAGGGCAAAGGCCCACTTAGAAAAGTATCACTTGGAACATCGAATCCAACTGTTTGATGTCTCGAGTGCCACGGTCGGTCTGGCCGCTGAAGCACTGGGCGTAGATGATGATCTGATCGCAAAGACATTATCCTTCCGGGATGGCGACAGTGCTTTTTTGATCGTTCTCAGCGGTCGAGCCAGACTGGATAATCGGAAGTTCAAACAGCGCTTTCAAATGAAAGCCCGCATGCTTCCGGCCGAAGAATGCGAAGGCCTGATCGGGCACGCAGTCGGAGGTGTTTGTCCCTTTGGGGTCAATCAAGGCATTCCGGTTTACCTTGATACCAGCCTGCAAAAACACCGGACCGTATTCCCGGCCACCGGGACAGCAAAGTCTGCGATTGAACTGACACCCGATGAGTTGTTTACTGTATCCGAAGCCATCGAATGGGTCAGTGTATCAAAGGACGAAGCTTAACTTCCAACATCAAAAAACCTGACGTTTTATGCGTCAGGCTTTTTATTGAATCAGTTTTCCTACATCTCCATGTCCATTTTCAACGTATCCAGGATATTGCCCCGGCGGGCTTCTTTTGACCCCAGATTCATGATCAATATCAGGACCGCTGTCACGACAAGTGATGCCATAGCAAAATGCAACAAGGGTATTCGGAAAGAAAACTCAGTCACACTGATCAATTGCCGGTGGATCACAAAACTGCTCAACAGTCCTAAAGGAATGCCATACAAGAGTAGCTTGAAAGCATAAAAGTAACTTTCAAACCGGATCATCCGACGGAAAGATTTCTCCTCCATCCCAATCGATCGAAGCATGGCAAACTCTTTTCGTCTAAATCGAAGGGAGGAAATCAACGTGTTGTAAATATTGGTCAGTGAGATCAGTGCCAATATAGTAGCAAATCCAAAGAATAAGATCTTACCGATCAACATCAAATCCCGCTCTGACTGATATTGTGCCCGGATGTCGATCAATTGGCCCGGGATTCCTCGTTCCTGCATGTTTAAAAACAGCTGATCAAGCAGTTGTTCATGTGTCTCCCGATTCGACCGGATACGAAGATTCATTTCCAGTTGGTTGGTCCCGGTTTGTTCAACCAATCGTTCCAAGGTATCGCTTGATACCACCAACCGGGCAGATAAATTCCACAGATCAAGTGGTAATTGACTTTCGGCTTGCGTTTGAATTATGTTTATCAGCAGCGACTGTTCTTCATACTCCGAATCCAACAATGTGATATCCATTTGACTTGGTGCTTGTCGGAATATGACGTGGTTGGTAAAACCACCGCCTTGTTTTGCCTCTCGAAACTGATTGATCAGCACGGCATTATTACCAGCAAGATCATCCGGAGTCAGTTGCCATTCATCCAACAGTCCTTCCATTGTAGCATCATCAAAGCTGATCAGCTGAACATAGGGCAGACCGAATTGCTCAACAACTTCCGGAGATAATAACTCCTGCTCCTTGATCTCACTCCCGAAGATATTGTAGACGGCAAATCCCTCCTCAACACCATCAAGGGCTAACAAGCTTTCCAATTGATCCCGGTCACTAAAAGACTCGTTATTATAATTGTAGATCATGATATCATCCCGACCTTTGGCCATATAAACATCCGTACTATAGTCGGTGTAATGCATCAAACTGGCCAAACTGAGATACAGCACAAGACTTAAGACAAGTGATATCAATGTCCCGCGGTACCTCTGCCGATTGCGGCGTAAATTCTTCCAGGCGATCTCACCTTCGAGTCCAAACAACTTGACATACCACGGACTCCTTAATTTATCGGCTTTGATGATCAACTCTTCTTGTCGCCTTACACCGGCCAGCGGTGTCTGTTTTGATGTCCGGATAGCCGGAATGATCGTGGCGATCATCACGGTTATGAAACCGGCCAGAATGATCTGGACCAGGGTAGGAACATCCCAAACGATTCCCATTACGGCGGTTGTGCCTACCATCCGTTGAAGGATCGGTGTCAGAACCTTAAACAGGATCATCATGGCAAGAAAACCCGAACCCAGCCCAATGGGTAGTGCCAGGGCATACAAAAAGATGCCTTCGGTCAATGACATATACCATTTTTGCCTTCTGGTCATACCGATGCTTGATAATACCGAAAGCTCTCTCATCCGCTGTGACATGCTGATCAAAAAACCGTTTTGGATCAGACTGATGCCGGCGATGGCGGCGATCACCACCAAGACCATGGCAAAGGATTTGACCATGGTGCGAGTCTGTGATTGAACGGACGGATAATATTCCAACAGGTTGGTCTGGGTGGCCGGACGAATGTCGGCATTTTCGATCCCTTCCCAAAACTGAATGATCCGTTCCGTCGTGACATGTTTGATCCGCAATCCGACCCAATAATGTGACGCCTGAGCCAGTTCCTGATCGGTCTGATAGACAAAAATGGCCGGTCCACCCATGGGATAAGCCAGAGGATTGTTCGTCACACCGACAACTGTCACACTTGGTTGTTTGTCAGCTTTGTCAAATTCAAGTGGATCACCCGAAGAAAGATATTGATCCCCCCGGTGCAGATCGAGGGTAATGGTATCTCCCAGCTCGATCTTGTCGGTTCGATACGTATTGACTTGATCAGAAATGATTGCTTCCCCGGGCTTTTCCGGCAGTCGTCCGGACATAAGTTTGACCGGAGCAACCTTTTTTAAATCATTCGGCCGGGTTCCAAACACCGGATAGTATGATTCAGCGACATCGCTGTCGAACAGTTCCACCCCCATGATCGCCATGGCTGTTTCAGATTCTATGATGTCCCGGTTGGGCAGATCAGTCAGCTCTTCTGATGTCACCTCATGCAGTATGAAATGGGAATCTCCGTTGCGAAGCGTGATATCGTCATGTAAAAACTGCAACAATGAATTGGCAAACAAAAACAGACCGGTGATCAGTGCCAGGCTCATAATAATGCCGAGAATCGTGACCACTGTCGTCGTTTTGTTTTTTCTCATCGATTGTAAAGACAGGTAGCGGACAATATTCATCTTCTCACCCGCTCATCCCGCACGACCTGTCCATCCTTCATCGTCAGCACACGTTTGGCCCGCATGGCAATTCGCTCATCATGCGTAATAACGATGATCGTCTGATGGTATTTCTGATTGCTTTCTTCCAACAGTTTGACAATTTCCTGGGATGCTTCTGAATCGAGATTGCCTGTCGGCTCATCCGCCAGTACCAAAGCAGGCGAATAGATCAATGACCGACCGATAGAAACCCGCTGCTGCTGTCCGCCGGATAGCTGATTTGGCAGATGATTCAATCGATCAGACAGGCCGAGCTGCGACACCAGTTCATCAAACTGAACTTGGTCGATTTTTTGTTTGTCCAATAACAGCGGGAGCTTAAGGTTTTCTTCGACATTTAGGATCGGGATCAGATTGTAGAACTGATAGATCAATCCAACTTGTCGCCGGCGAAAAATCGCCAGATTATCTTCTGATAATTGATAGATATCCTGACCATCGATAAACACTTTGCCGGCCGTTGGCTGATCGACTCCTCCAATCAGATGCATCAAAGTGCTCTTGCCGGAACCGGACGGTCCTATAATCGCCACAAAATCACCTTTGTCGATTTTAAAGCTCACGTCATCGATCGCCTTGACCAGAGTTTCACCCTTACCATAGTGCTTACTTAAATTCTTCACTTCTAATATATTCATAACTCCCCCTCTATATCTTCAGTTTAAGCAGGTGACATGACAATCCGATGACAAAAAAAGTGACTATACAGTCACTTTGGAAAACGGATGCGAAAGGTGGTCTGTTCGTTCTTGCTCTCGACTTCGATCGTTCCCCCCTGCTGGACGACGATCGCCCGGCTGATCGCCAGCCCAATACCGACGCTTTCGCTGCCGGCATGCCTGCCGCGATAGAACCGGGTGAACAGGTGAGGCAGATCGGTTGGATCGATCATTCCCTGATTGGTGATTTCAAAGGTATGACTCATCGGAAGATTACTTGCCTTGATGTGGATCGGCGAATCGATCGGACCGTGATCGGAGGCATTTTTAATCATATTGGTCAAACTCTCAACCAACCAATTACCATCGACTGTCAGGGCTGAATCATGATCTCCGATGATGTCGAGCTGTTGATTCTTCAGCTCCATACTGATCAGCAGCGGTTCGACCGACCTCTCGATCAACTCTTGATAGCTGACCGATTCCGGTGAATAGACGATGGCATGGGCATCGAGTTTGGATAAGGTCAACAGATTGCGCACCAGCCACTGCAAACGGTCTGTCTGAGAGCTGAGTTGGTTGAGAAATTGTTTTCTTCGCTCGGGCTCCAGGTCCTTTTTCAGTAAATCGGTCAGCATCATCATCGAAGTGATCGGTGTCTTTAACTGATGAGAGATATCACTGATCGAATCCGCCAACCAGGTCTTATCCTCGATCAAGCTGGCCTGTTGCTCACGAAAAGCGATCATCAACTTATATAAGTCAGCTGATAGAACTGACAATTCACCTTCTTCGTATTCGGCCAGATCTAACTGATAGTCACCTGATAGCAGGCGGCGAAGCTGAGTCGATAACCGTTTGATGGATTGGGCCCGTTTTCTGGTCTGATACAGCCAGATAAGACCGACCACCAGCAATGTAGCGCTCACCCAGAGGCCTGCTGTAGTGTTCAAACCAAAGATAAACCCGGAAAATACTGACAACATCAGAATGATCAAAGGCAGTAACCAAGGGATGCGTTTCATCATTCGCCCGCCATATAGCCCAGACCGCGTACGGTCCGGATATATCGGCCCTCACTGTCTTCGACTTTCTCCCGGATGCGCTTGATATAAACACTTAAGGTATTGTCGCTGATAAATTGTCCATCGATATCCCACAACAGTTCCATCATCTGCTCACGGGTCAGTATCTGCCCGGGATGCTGCATCAGTAAAAGCAGTAAACGATACTCCAGGGCACTGAGATAGACTTCTTTGTTTTCAACCGTCACTCTGGCCCGGTTGCTGTCGAGACGAATATTGCCTAAGTTATAAATCGAGCTGTCGTCTTTTT
>JAAZLX010000044.1 GCA_012799095.1 Tissierellia bacterium | reverse complement strand
GTGATACCCAACTGATCGATACCATGGTATTTGATGGATTGACGGACATTTTCAGCAAGCAACACATGGGGATCACAGCTGAAAACATTGTCGAAAAGTACGGCTTTAACCGCCAGGAACTGGATGAGCTGGCTGCAACCAGTCAGCAAAGAGCGGAAGCCGCACTCAAAAGCAAACGGTTTGCCGATGAGATCGTACCGGTATCGATCCCGCAACGTAAGGGTGATCCGGTCGTCGTCGATACGGATGAATTCCCGCGTCCCGGCGTGACCGCCGAAGGCATCGGAAAACTTCGTCCGGCCTTTAAAAAAGACGGCGTCGTAACCGCCGCCAACTCCTCGGGCATCAATGACGGCGCGGCTGCCGTGCTTGTCATGAGTGAGGACAAAGCCAAAGAACTCGGCCTGACACCGCTGGTCACCATCCGCGGCAGCGCCTCGGCCGGCGTCGATCCGGCCATCATGGGGACCGGTCCCATCCCGTCGACCCAAAAAGCCCTCGACACCGCCGGCTGGAAGGTGGAGGATCTGGAGCTGATCGAAGCCAACGAAGCCTTTGCCGCCCAAGCCCTATCCGTCATCAAGGATCTGGGACTCGACACCGATATCGTCAACCCCAATGGCGGAGCCATTGCCCTGGGTCACCCGATCGGAGCCAGTGGTGCCCGTATCCTTGTCACCTTAGTCCATGAAATGCAAAAACGTGATGTCCATAAGGGACTGGCTACGCTGTGTATCGGCGGCGGACAAGGCATTTCAATGATAGTGGAGCGATAAATCTATGAATAAACGTATTTCAATGGAAGAAGCAGTCAATCTCGTAAAAGACGGTGATACCATCATGGTCGGAGGATTCCTGGCTGTCGGAACACCGGAAGCTCTGATCGATGCCCTGGTCGCAAAAGGTGTCAAAGACCTAACCTTAATTTGCAATGACACCGGTTTTCCGGAAAAAGGCGTTGGCAAGATGGTCATGGCAAAGCAATTTAAGAAGATCATTGCCAGCCATGTCGGAACCAACCGGGAAACGGGTCGTCAAATGAATGAAGGCGAAACTGAAGTTGTCCTGGTGCCGCAGGGCACCCTGGCTGAACAAATTCGCGCTGCCGGATTTGGTCTGGGCGGCGTTTTGACCCCGACCGGCATGGGCACCGAAGTTGAAAAAGGCAAACAGATCGTTGAAGTCCAAGGAAAACAATATCTGCTCGAAGAACCGTTACGGGCTGATGTTGCCATCATTTACGCTACCAAAGCCGATGAAAAAGGAAATCTATCCTATCATGGCTCAACTCGAAACTTTAACACCCTGATGGCAGCTGCTGCTGACAAAACGATTGTCTTGGCTGACAAAGTTGTTCCGGTCGGTGCAATCGATCCGGATACAGTGATCGTCCCGGCAGTATTCATCAATTATATCGTAGATGGAGGCGCAAATGGATAAGCAACAAATGCAGGAATTCATCGCCCGTCGGGTTGCCAAAGAGCTCCACGATGGTGATGTCGTCAACCTCGGGATCGGTCTACCCACACTTGTCGCTAACTTCGTTCCGGAAGATGTAAGCGTTGATTTCCAATCGGAAAACGGCTTCATCGGACTGGGACCGGCACCGGCTGAAGATCAAGTCGATCTGTGCATCTCAAACGCCGGCGGACAACCTGTCACCATCTGTAACGGAGGGGTCTTCTTTGACTCTGCCACTTCCTTTGGCATTATTCGAGGTGGCCATGTCAATGCAACAGTGCTAGGTGCTTTACAGGTCGATGAAAAAGGTAATATTGCTAATTACATGATCCCCGGCAAAATGGTTCCCGGCATGGGTGGAGCAATGGACCTATTGATCGGTGCCCAAAAAGTTATCGTAGCCATGGAGCATACCAATAAGGGGAACCACAAACTTCTCAAGGAGTGCAACCTCCCGTTGACCGCTCCGGCAGCTGTCGATTTGATCGTAACTGAGATGGGTGTGATCAAAGTTACTCCGGAAGGCTTTGTGTTGACCGAAATCAATCCGGAATTCACAGTTGAGCAAGTTCAAGAAGCTACCGAAGCTACTCTTCACATTTCACCGGACTTAACAGAGATGAAATAAGACTTATTTAAGAGCTTAGCCGTGCGCTAAGCTCTTTTTTTGTTATGATGGAATCACACCAACGGGAGGAATGATGACCCAGCTATCGGAAACTATTTTAGATAAATACCAAAAGCGAAAATCAAAAAAACAAAAAGCCGATTTCAGGAAGTATCTTATCAGTCAGCTGTCTGAACAAGGGCTCCACATCAAAGAAGATATCGTTGGCAAACGGATAAAAAGTCACAACCTGATCATCGGTGATATCACTACCAGTCGAATCATTCTGAGCGCTCATTATGATACTGCCGCAGAGATCCCGTTTCCAAATTTAGTCTTCCCCAAAAATATCCCGGCCAATATAGCCTTCGCTATCGTTCTACTGGTCGTGATTCGGTTACTGCAATCGGGGATCGCCCGACTGCTGAGTCTTGTTATCGCTCAACCTCTGATAGTCGATATCATATCCTTTGTCGTGTTTGTCGGTTTGTTGAGTTGGCTGTTTTTAGGGAAAGCCAATCCCCACACCGCCAATGACAACACCTCAGGAGTGATCAGTCTGATCGAAATACTTGCCCAGATAGATCTGGCTGAAGCAGGTGTATGTGTTGTTCTATTTGACAACGAAGAACTGGGTCTGCTGGGGTCAAGCGGCTTCAAAAAGAAATACGACCGCTTTGTGCGCGATCAGATCCTGATAAATTTCGATTGTGTTTCAGATGGTGATCATCTCTTCTTTGTCCGTTCCCAGTCCCTCGGGCCTGAGTATGAGGTAATGCTGAAGCAATCATTTCCGGTTGTAAACGGAAAACACAATGTGTTTGCCAAATCAAGCAATACATTGTTTCCTTCGGATCAATGGAATTTTAAGAAGTATATCGGGGTATTTGCTTGCCGGAAAAGGCCCCTAGTCGGTTATTATCTGTCCCGGGTCCACACTCGCCGTGATGTTATCTTTGATCAGGAGAACATCCGGATCTTAGTTGAAGGTTTTCTTCGCTTCATTCATTTATCAGGTGTGGAGATAAACGAATCGGCAAACAATTGATTAAAAAACAATTGCTCCTTTTGCGGGAGCAATTATTGTATCAGGCAAACCATTTGAATGCTTCGTCTTTTATCTTCACCGGGATCCAGATCTCACTGTGGTATTCAGGATCGGACGTATCGGCAGATTTGTTCCACAGTATCTCCGGTCCGCCACTCGGCTCAAAGTCAGTTGATGGCAGCCAGTTGGAATAGATTTCGCCCCAGGCTTTTTGTAATGTCTGAGGAAACGGACCGACTATTTCAAACACAACCCATTGACCGGCATCTACCTCCAATACTGAAAAGTCATCCACCTGATCGCTGGTGGTAGCCACACCGATGTAGTGATCCAGCTCACCCTTTTCTTCCATACGGCCGAGCGAGAAATTAGCTGAAGCACTGATAATACCGGAAGGTTCCATATCAGACAGCGTTTTCAACCGTTCAATCATCTCCGGTGTTAGATTTTGACTGAGTTCAGCGATCGCCGGATTGATTCCGTGAAATACGATCGGCACTCGTTTCATCAGGCCGACAATCTTAAATGCATTTTTTTGTATGAATCGATGCTTCATTATGCTCTCCTTATTTCTGATGTTTAAGTGATCCTGTCTCTACAACTACCTTCTTATCTAACTACCCATTAGAAAAAATGAGTCTCAAAATTTCCTGTCACGCCGACATTTTCATTTTCGATCACAAAGGCTTCCGGATCCAGCTCACGAATCAGTCGACGCAACCGAATCAGTTCATACTTTGAAACAGTTGATGAAATGACCATCACCGGTTTGTGTGAATGAGCTCCTTTGGCATCCCAATAGGTTGCACCCCGTTGGAATTTTTCGGTGATCAATCGCAGGACATCGGAATTTTTCGTTGCAATTAACACACTGGTTTTTACATTTTGATAGTGAGTGTAATCGATCACGATCGAATACATCACCGTAAAGATGATCGAATAGATCATGACTTTAGCCGAGTGTTGTGTCACGGCATAAAGATAGACGATCGAGCTGATCACAAGCGACACTTTTCCGACCGACAAACCTTTATGTTTCAGACTCATATAGACTCCGATAATATCAAGTCCTCCACCGGAGCCACCATTGCGCAGACTCAGACCGACGCCATAGCCTGCTAAGACACTGCCGATCAATACCAGTGTTAACAGCGAATCCATGTCTGCTATCACGACTTTCGGCATCAGGTAGATGGTTAAGGCCTGGGCTGTTGTAGTGATGAGCGATCGCCAGAAAAACTTGCGATTGATGACCCGGTAACTGAGAAGAAACAGTGGTAGATTGAGGATCCAAAGCAGCACACCGGTAAAGTCCGGTAAACCCGGTATCAATTTCTCGAACAATGCCTGCAGCATCTGAGCAAAGCCGGTTATATTACCAATGAATAGTCCCGCTTGAGACACAAAAATAGAGAAACTGACGGCATAAATCATGCCGCCCAGTATACTTAATGCTGTTTCTTTGACATCTGTCTGAAGATTGATCCGCCTCATGCCACACTCGCTTT
>JAAZLX010000005.1 GCA_012799095.1 Tissierellia bacterium | reverse complement strand
TTTAATATTCCGGTTTTTTTTTGTTTATATTGGAACTTTCAGTCTTTGTGTCATTCTTGAACAAAAGCTTGTGAGATAAGATATTGAAATTATAGTCACAATATGTATATAATGTAATCACTAAGAAGCTCGTACTAGGAGAATAACCTTCCGGTACAAAAACAAATGGAGGACCATATGACGAAAAAGAAACTGTCTTTAATGCTAGTGCTCATGTTGTTAGTCGGTTTAATGGCATCATGTACACCAGCAGCTGAAGAAACACCAGAGGGCGAGACCCCGGCACCTTCCGGCGAAGCCGTCTTTATCAACGTAGCCACCGGCGGTACCGGCGGAACCTACTACCCGCTTGGCGGCGCTATCGCAAAAATCTTCAATGATAATATTGAAGGCGTAACCGCCAATGCACAATCAACCGGTGCTTCAGTTGAAAACATCGGACTGGTTTCGACAGGTGAAACCGAAATAGCCTTTGTTCAAAATGACGTTACTTACTACGCTTGGACCGGTACAGAATCATTTGCTGACAGTGAGCCGATCAAAAACATTCGCGGTATGGCCATGCTGTATCCTGAAGTTGTTCAACTGATCGCTAATGCCGATGCCGGCATTAGTTCAGTCGAAGATCTGGCCGGCAAGAAAGTTGCTGTTGGGGCTCCCGGATCCGGAACAGAAGTCAATGCCCGTCAATTGCTCGAAGTTCACGGCATGACTTATGATGATCTTGGTAAGACCGATTATCTGTCCTTTAATGAAGCAGCCAACAATCTAAAAGACAAAAATGTTGATGCCGCATTTGTTACAGGCGCCATCCCGACCTCAGCTGTTACTGAAATCACTCAAACTTCGGACATCGTGGTTATTCCGGTTGATTCAGCTAAAATCGCTGAAATGATCGCCAAGTACCCATTCTATACCGAAGTTTCCATTCCCGGCGGAAGCTATCGCGGCAACGACGCTGATGTTGTTACCCCCGCTGTTATGGCCATGTTGGTAGTCCCGGAAGACCTCGATGAGGAACTGGCCTATCAAATGACAAAGAGCATGTTCGAAAAACGCCAAGTCATTATTGACACTCACGAGAGAGGTAATGATATCAAGCTTGAAACAGCTCTTGAAGGAATGCCGATCGACGTTCATCCGGGCGCACAGCGCTACTATGATGAGCAGGGAATCGAATAACACAAAGTCTTACGGGAAAGGTTATCCTGCCTTTCCCGCTTTTCTAATTATTCTCATCCTGATTATTGTAGGATTGCTCATTCCGGTCCGTATGCTGATTGCAAGTGACAATATGAGTGATAATCCTCTCAAAATATGGCTCATACCCGTTAGAGACAATTTTACCGTTGCTCACACTCATTCAGTTGAACTTACCGAAGTCAAGGATATTTACCAAATTGAAGGTACAGACATTATTCTAACCGAGACCATCTTTTCTTCCTATGGAGCCGGACTACCGGCTACGACGGATTATCCTTTTGAAATCACAGACCAAGGCTTTCGGATTTATGATATTAATCAAACAATTGATCCACTGGTCTATCGGACCGGTGCAGTACGAGCCAATCATAGGTTAATCCTCGGAGACAAAGAAATTACTTTTTTAGACTTTAGCCAACCAGCACAGGGCGTGCGTTTGCGCACAAAAATGATGCCCCTGATCTACTATTTAACAAAGGAGGTCTTTCAATGACAAAAGACCAACTCAACAATAACGAACCTTTGGAAAGTGTTGAGCCACCGCAAAACGAAGTTCCGGAAGGAACGGAAGATGTTTCCTCATCCGAATCTGCTGAAGTTGTTACAGAAGAACTTCAAGAAAGAACGGAAATCTCTTTGACCGAATCCCCGGAAGCACTAGATGTTGATAAATTACTCGAAGAATACGATAAAGAAGCCAGCAGTCTGAGAAAATTAACCGGAATCATTCGTACAGTTGCAACAATAATAGCGATTGCTATGTCTGCTTTTCACATATACACTGCCGGCTTCGGTACGCTTCTCTCCTCGCGACAGCGTGCCCTCCATATTATCTTTGCTTTTGTCCTGGGCTTTTTATTCTATCCCCGCTCAGAAAAGAGTCGGAAAGATCGTCCTGAAATAGTTGACTATGTCCTGATTCTTTTGACAATAGTCGTGTTCGGATACATATTTATGTTTCCGGAACAGATTTTCCTTAAAGCCGGTGCTGTCTCACAGACCGACTTGATCTTAGGTGTTACAGCTATTCTTCTGACATTGATTGTCACACGGAGGGTAGTCGGCAATGCTTTACCCATTGTAGCGATTGTATTCCTACTTTATGCTTACTTTGGCCCTTATATGCCCGGCCTTCTCGCCCACAGGGGTTTCAGCCTCCAACGGATCGTGTCACACATGTATCTGGGGTTGGAAGGGATTCTTGGTATTCCCATCGGTGTTTCAGCTACTTTTGTTTTTATGTTCATCCTATTTGGAGCAGTGCTCGATAAAACAGGAGTTGGCAAATTCTTTATTGATATCGCATTTGCAGCTACCGGCTTTTTCCGCAGTGGTCCGGCCATGACAGCTGTTCTAGCCAGCGGTCTGATGGGTTCGATCTCCGGAAGTTCAGTTGCTAACACCGTTACAACCGGAGCCTTTACTATTCCGCTCATGAAAAAGACCGGTTATAAGCCTTACTTCGCCGGCGCAGTTGAAGCAACTGCATCGACCGGAGGTCAGATCATGCCGCCCGTCATGGGTGCTGCTGCCTTTATTATGGCAGAGTTCACCGGGATCAGTTATGGCCAAATCATCATTGCAGCTGCCATTCCGGCCATTTTGTACTACTTTGCCGTCGGGATCA
>JAAZLX010000043.1 GCA_012799095.1 Tissierellia bacterium | reverse complement strand
GCTTTTGTTGGCGGTAAGACTGACGTCATAATCAGGAAAGGGTGAAACAGCAGGGCCCAAAGTAAAATGGATCCCTTCTTCCTGATGATCGATGGCTATGATTTCACCATAATAAACGACCGGTTGAGGTTTTAACCACATCCAACCAAAGATAGCCACGACTGCAATGATGACAATATAAATCAGCAGGTAGTCTTTTTTCTTCTCCATATTAGAAGACGAGGCGGGTCAATACCAAAAAGAATCCAACAAACACAGCACTCATGATCAACAATCCCGGGTAATGGTTCGGCTCATTCAGATCAAGAGACTTGGTCAGCTTGGCGACCATGGCCGTAAACACAAAGAACAAACTGGCAAACAATATGATCTGAGCTACGTTGTGAGCTTTGAGGACACCGACAATGATCCCGATCAAGCTGAGTAGCATCGGCAGGATCAAATAATTACTAAAATCAAAAAAGTAATGAAAGATGCCTGTTCGATCGCGCTCCATCAACTTCGATATCACAAAGCTGAACAAAGCAGAAACCAGCACGAACACGAAAACCAGCAGACTGTTCTTTAAAAAGCTGACAAAATTTCCGCGTGCTACAATATTGACCAGCAAGCCGGTGAACAGACTGTATAGTAGAACTGTCAGCCAGCTCAAGGCCCCGGAGGTAGCTACGACATTTCGTCCCGACCACTTGCTTCGGATGTAACCGAAATAACTCAACAGTGACATTCCGACACCGCCGAGAGCCTGACCTGTCCGGACCCTTTTCGGCTCGGAATAAGACTCTTCCGTGTACTCATTCCTTTGATATCGGATCGGCGTCGGCTCTTGTTGTTCGCCGCAATAAGGACAGATCTGTTGGCGATCGTCCAGTTCTCGTTGACAATAGTTACACAGTTTCATGATTCACCCCTTACGTGTATTAAACACATTATACTCTTTTTTACTGTGTTTTCGCAATAATTACCTGATATGTCACATTTCCAGTCAACAAAAAGTCTTTTCCGGGCATGAAAAAACGGCAGGTTCCCCTGCCGTTTGGTGTCTTAGTCAACTGCGATAACTTCCTTGCCTTTATAAAAACCACAAGCCGGACAAACTCGATGCGGGACCGTCTTTGCCTGACAATTCGGGCAATCGATCAGATTCGGGGCATCAATTTTGGTTGTGCTGGCGCGTCTTTTATCACGTCGAGCTTTGGAAGATTTTCTTTTTGGAACAGCCATGATTTCACCTCCTATTCGTCTAACAGTCGCTTGAGAGCGCTTAGTCTGGGATCGATCTGCTCGGATCGGCAGTCGCAGGTCGCTTCGTTAAGATTAATGCCGCAGTATGGGCAAAGGCCCAGACATTCTTCATCACACAGCACACGCAGTGGCGCAGCCATTTGAAGCTCCTGGCGGACAACTTCCGACAGATCAAAGGTTTCGATGTCTTCCATCTCAACCACTTCTTCATACGGGATTTCATAAAGAAATTTAGTATCTCCGAGACAGCGACTGCAGAACTGGTCTTCGACAGCCCGGGCTAAAAACCTCAGTAGGATCTGTTTGCCTTCACGTGTGAACGCACCCTTCACCTCAACCTCTACCCGGTTGTCAAATGGTGTTTCAACCATCAATCGTTCATTCAACTCGATTTGGGTAATTACCCCCCGAGCCAAATCTCTCAGTTGTTCTTTCATGATACTCCTCGTTATAACGTTACAATTATACTTTGCTGATCTACCTTTGTCAACACAAACCGATGGGCTTAAAACAGGCGCTTGCAAAACACTTGAAACCGACCCTCTGTCTACCATAACCTAATCCAACCGATTGAGCAAGCGATCGATCCGATCCAAGAACGACCCGATTTTTTCTGTAAAAACATAATCGATCCGGCGATCAGGTGTTGCTTCGAGGTCGACATACACCCGGGTCATGGGATACATAAAGGGCATACCGGCTGCCGGATAGACTTCAAGCGATGTTCCCAGGATGAGGATCATATCAGCCCGGGCCAGTTCGATGTCTGATTGCTGAAAGGAAACTTCGGGCAGGGCTTCTCCAAACAATGTCACACCGGGACGGAGGCGACCGCCACAAGAACACGACTGTCCAGCTAGAAAGGCCCCCTCTGTTGCCGGCCGACCGCAGTCATGACAATACATTTTCCTGATATTGCCGTGCAATTCAATGACTCGCTTTGAACCGGCTGCTGCATGCAGACCGGACACGTTTTGGGTGATGATGGACTTTATCATACCGTCTTTTTCCCATTGGGCCAGGATGTGATGACCGGGGTGCGGCTGAACGTTTGAGAGATTTTTTATCCGGCTCGAGTAGAATTCACGAAACAGCGAATAATCGGTTTCCAACGCCTGTGTGCTGGCCAGTGTTCTGGGATCATGATTTTTCCACAGTCCTGTCGGTCCCCGAAAATCAGGCAGGTTACTTTCGGTATCCATTCCGGCTCCGGTAAATGCCACCAGATAGTCTGATGATTTGATGGCTTGAACTACATCTTGCACATCAGCTCCTTTCCCGGCTTGTACTGCATCCGTATCACATCATAAAAAAACTGCCCGAAGGCAGTTATATCAAGTCCTTGGTTAGTTTCAAGGTATCACGGGCGATCGCCAGTTCTTCATTGGTCGGAATCACAAAGACTTTGACTTTGGAGTTTTCACTTGAGATCTCAGCTTCTACACCACGGGTGTTGTTGCGCTCATCATCGATCTCCACTCCCATAAACTGCATCCCATCACAGATGAGTTTACGGTCTTCAGCTGAATTCTCACCTAATCCACCGGTAAATACGATAGCATCGAGTCCGCCCATGACTGCAGCATAGGAGGCGACATAGCGTTTGACACGGCGACGGAAGATATCGAGCGCCAGTTGTGATCTCTCATGACCCTCGGCAGCAGCGGCCTCTACATCGCGGAAGTCGCTTGAAACACCGGATACACCTAAGATACCGGATTTTTTATTTAACATGTCATTCATTTCATTGATGGTCAGATTCTCTTTTTCCATCAGAAAACTGATGATGGCCGGGTCGATCTGGCCGCTTCGTGTGCCCATGACCAATCCTTCAAGCGGGGTAAACCCCATCGAGGTATCGACTGACTTGCCGCTGTCGATCGCTGTGACCGAGGCACCGTTACCCAGGTGGCAGGTGACGATCTTGAGATCATCCCGACCCATAATGTCAGCCACCCGTTCTGAAACATACTTGTGTGATGTACCATGGAAGCCGTAGCGGCGAACACGGTGTTTGGTGTACATTTCATAGGGCAGAGCATAGATATAAGACGACGGCTCCATCGTCTGGTGGAAAGCGGTATCAAATACGCCGACATTGGGCACTCCGGGCATCAACTGTTGGATCGCTTCGATCCCGATGATATTGGCCGGATTATGTAGCGGAGCCAATTCGGTGCATTTGATCAGTTCATTCATGACATCGTCATCAATCATCACACTCGATGCGTATGCTTCGGCGCCGTGCACGACCCGATGACCGACAGCCGATATCTCATCGAGTGATGAAATCAAGCCGTATTGCGGATCCACTAGGGCGTCAAGTACATGTTTGAGTGCTACCGAATGGTCCGGTAGATCGACATAGACACGGTGTTTTTCCCCCGCGACATTAATTAAATAGCAGGAGCCTTCGATTCCAATGCGCTCGACCAGACCCGAGGTGATCAACTTCTCGTTTTCCATATCCAGCAATTGGAATTTAAGCGAAGAACTTCCGCAATTGATGACTAGTATTTTCATTCTTTCCTCCAGTTTCTTTAACGGTTTCATTATAACGAACTTTTGAGTGCCGGACAAGGCGCAATTACATACAAAAAAGCCATTCTTGATGAATGGCTACATTTCCATGTACAGCAGATAGATGCCAAAGCCGAGTAAGACCAGACCGAAGGCAAATTGCAACAACTTGGTCAGTCCCTGATACCGTCCAGAGGCAGACATCCGGTCGACCAGACCGAACGACGTTCCGGCGATGACCACCAGGATAGAGTGGCCGACCGAATAAAGAAAGAACAGCAGTCCTGCCCAGGCCAGAGATCCTCCCCGGGCTACAACAGCCATCAGGGCGACCAATATCGGAGTGGCACAGGGTGAACTGAAGACACCGGCCAACATACCGGTCAAGAAAGCTCCTGCCATCCCCCGGCGTTTGTTTTTTGCCAGAAGGTTGATCGAGGGAACAAATTCATAGATTCCAAACAGCTGAAGTGACATTAAAATAAACACGACTGCCAGGATGATATTCCAAATCGTGCTGGAGGTGCCAAAGAAACGTCCCACCACGGCTGCGATCAACCCCAGGGCTGTGAACACTACCGCAGACCCAAGGGCAAACAACAACGACAGTTTTAAGGCAGTTTTAGGTTCCTTGGCTCCAGCACCACCGACATACGTGATGATCAACGGAATTCCGGCCAAAGAACAGGGTAAGGTCGAGGCCAGAACACCACCAAGAATCGCGAACAGCGGTACCAGCAGTGTGGTCTCGTTGGCTATCAGGTTGACGATCGAATCGAGATTAATCATTGATCAACTCGAGAATCAATTGTTCAAACGGTTCATCCTGGATCGCACCGACGTGACCTGTCAAAACGTGTTCACTCGTCCCACGTAAAAAGTGTCGTTGTAATTGAACCGGCGTTGTCTCTGATGGAACAAACGGCGTCCCATCAGCCTGATACATAAACTGGGCCGGAACGAATGATAATGGGAAATCATTAGCTGCATCCGGAACCTGGTTTAGATCAATATTTTTGATGATGATCTGATCACCATACTTTTCATGCAT
Organism: Tissierellia bacterium; assembly: GCA_012799095.1. Classification (GTDB taxonomy): domain Bacteria; phylum Bacillota; class Clostridia; order Peptostreptococcales; family Acidaminobacteraceae; genus DUPT01. The sequence goes on along the minus strand of JAAZLX010000043.1, from coordinate 263 downwards.
TGCCTGAAGGCGCACGGCCATCTCCGCACAAAACGGTCAGGAGTCGGTACCGAATTCGATGAACACAGGTTTTCCCTGACTCAACCACTCATCAAGATCATACTCCGGTGACAGTGGCATCGAAGTGCCGGACAATTCGACATCATTCGATTGGGATAAAAAATTCTTTTGAATATACAATCCGGCAATCACCACAATAATCAAAGCCGGCACCAATATCTGTAGGACTTTTTTCTTATTCATACATACCTCTCATCAATAGT
>JAAZLX010000042.1 GCA_012799095.1 Tissierellia bacterium | reverse complement strand
CTCCGGCAGTCGGAGTCTACAACCTTGACGTACCGGAGTTTCGTGACCTGAAGGATATCGCGGCTGATCATGTGACATTTTCGACCGATGACCCGGAGGCCGATGTCTCGGTCAAGCAACTCGACCTTTCGACCGGCCGGGCCCGCTTCCTTGTGGCCGTGAAAAAGCCGATCGGGCTGGTTCCAGCCGGGGAATACCCGTTCGAATTATCGATACCCGGTTTTCACAGCGTCGCCAATGCACTCTCCGCCATGACAATGGCTATGGTCATGGGCATCAAGATGGAGGATATCCAGCAGGGCCTGGGGAAGTTTCAGGGTGTGGAACGCCGGTTTGAATTTGTATTTGAAAAAGACTTTATCATCGTCGATGATCACTTCGCCAACCGGGGAAATATTGATGTAACTCTCAAAACCCTGGAGTTTATGGAGTTTAACCATCTCCATATGATCTACGCTATCCGGGGAAATCGCGGGACGATCACCAATCGGGATAATGCGGAAGGAATTGTCGAGTGGTATAACAAACTACCATTTGCTTCCATCACGGCAACGTTGAGCGAAGGCTATACCTCAAAAAAGGATCAAGTATCAGATGAGGAGCGACAGGTGTTTGAGGACAGCTTACATGCTGCCGGCATCAACTATACGCTGATCGAGACCCTGGAAGGGGCGATAGAACGAGGATTGTCTCTGGTCCAACCGGGTGATGTCCTGTTGCTGGCTGGCTGTCAGGGAATGGACTTTGGGGCTCTCCTGGCACTGAAGCAATTGGAGAAAGCCCATCCGGAATGGGATAAACAAGAGTTATATGCTCCTCTCCAAGACCGGGTGGCCGGAATGGTAGGGCGTGATTATGGCGAGTAAATTTCAAGTCGATTATGACAAAGGATTGCTTCGGCGTCTGCTGAGGCTGATCGTCAGAAAACAAGAACTCCTGGGCCCGGAATACTTTAAGCTGGCGGCTCAATATCAAGTGACAGTCGGTTCGATCGAAGCGGAACTTGAAGTGCTTGAGCTGCAGGTCAAACGCCTGAAGCGAAGAATTCAGTTGTTAGAAGCATTTCCCGATACCGATGAAGAGGTAGATGAGAAACAGATCGATCGGGTGCTGGCGAGCGAATTTGTGCAATCCGAATTGAAAATCCTGGACCAAATGAGAAGGATCGATCAATCACGAGAATTCCTGCGTTCGCCCATTGTCAAGGAAGAACCGCCCCAGGCCAAGCAAATGTTTCGTGAGATGATCTATAAACTACATCCGGCGTTTCATGATCACCATACCGAGGCTCAGGAAGAACTGCTGAGTGATGTATTGGAAGCTTTCGCATTGTCTGACTGGGACAGCCTGCAGGAGCTGTATGAGACCGTAAAACCGATGGCCAAGCCGGAAAGGCCGAGATACGATATCTTAGAACGGATCGATCAGGTGGAAAAGGAAGTGGAAGAGATCTGGGACAACTTTCCCTATAATCAGCGCCGGCTGTTGGAGGACGATGCCTTGCTGGAAGAGCGCAAAAGCCTGTTGTATCGTCAGATCAAGGCCAAGAAAGAAGAACTGGCTGCCTGGACCAATCGTTATACCATGCTGATGGATAACCGGCAGGCAGGCCATCTCAAAAATTAACAGGAGTATGATGAAACAAGTAAAGGTTCAACCATGAGTTCCAATCGAGGATTTGGCGGACGTTTTCGTTTTGACGCCGGAGAAGAACGACCCAAAATAACCTGGTCCTTTATCCAGCGCATCATGTACTATTTCAAAGCTTACCGGTGGCATATGGTAGGCTTGTTTCTTTTGCTTTTGGTCGGTTCCGTCCTGGGTCTGGTACCGCCGCTGCTGATCCGGCAGGTGATCGATGTGGCGATTGTGGAAAAACGGATCAGACTGCTATTTATGCTGATTGGGCTCTACTTTGGTTCGATCGTGCTGGAAGGCTTGATCCGGGTAGCTCAAAACTATGTCAACAGCTGGGTCAGCAAGCACATTATTCGCGATATGCGTTCGACCATGTTTCAAAAGATCCAGCAGCTGCCGATCGCTTTTTTTACTTCAGTCCAATCGGGTGAAATCAGTTCCCGGATGAACAATGATATCGGAGGGATCGAACGGGTCTTCAGTTCGACCTTTGTCCAGGCGGTACAGAATCTGATGGTCTTTATCACCACGATCATTTTGTTGGCCTCGACTGATCTGACATTAGCCCTTGTCAATCTGGCCATCTTACCGTTGTTCATCCTGCCGACCAGACGGGTCGGTCGGATCCGATATGATATGGCGTCGCGAACTCAGGAAAAACTGGCCGGGCTGAACAATTTGATCCTGGAAACCTTGCAGATCAGCGGGATCACCCTGGTTAAGCTGTTCAATCGTGAAGCCGATCAGACCAAGCGGTTCAACGAGTACAACCAGGATGTGACCAAGCTTGAGATCCAGGAATCCCTGGCCGGCCGATGGTTTTTTATGGTCATGAGCACCCTGGCGGCCCTCGGGCCGATGGTGCTTTACCTGGTGGGCGGTTATCTGATCATCACGACCGAACGCATGACGGTCGGTTCCCTCGTCATGTTTGTCTCCCTGTTGAGCCGGCTGTACGGTCCGGTGACGGGCTTTGCCAATCTATCGGTCGATATCACCCGTTCACTGGCCTTGTTTCAACGGATATTTGAGTATCTCGACCTGGAGTCGGAGATCGACACCGGTAAACAGACACCTACGATTACCGGCAAAATCACCTTTCGCGATGTTTCATTTCATTACGGTGACAAGCAGATCCTGCATGATATCAATTTGGATATTGAACCGGGCAAGATGATGGCCATCGTCGGGCGAAGCGGTGCCGGAAAATCGACCCTGACCAACCTGATCCCCCGACTATACGATGTGACAGAAGGTGCCATTTTATTTGATGGCGTGGACGCGAGAGATATAGAATTAGGCCATCTGAGAAGACATGTCGGGATGGTGACGCAGGACACCCATCTGTTCAACCGGACCATCCGGGAAAATCTGCTGTTCGCCAATGCCGATGCCAATCAGGAAGAACTGGAACAGGCCGCCAAGCAGGCTCAGATCCACCAACTGATCGAGACGCTGGCGGATGGATATGACTCGGTGGTAGGTGAACGCGGGGTAAAACTGTCGGGCGGTGAAAGACAACGGCTATCGATCGCCCGGGCCTTGTTGAAAGATCCGACGATCGTTATTTTGGACGAAGCCACCTCTTCGCTTGATTCACTGAGTGAAGCCGCGATTCAAACAGCCATGGAACCACTGCTGGAACAGCGGACCTCGATCGTCATAGCTCACCGCCTTTCGACCATCATGCAGGCCGACTCGATCGTAGTATTGGATGGCGGTGCGGTGGTGGAACAAGGCCGACATCAGGAATTATTGGCCGGTGGTGGTCTGTATAAGGAAATCTTTGATACTCAGTTCCGTCTGAACGAAGAAGACAAAGCGGAATGATGTGTCATCATTCCGCATGCAATAACTTATTGTGAAATTTTCAATCATTCAGTCAGTAAGGCTGAAACATCCAGCAGACCGTGTCCGGTGGCATTTTCACCCCAGGAGAATGTGGTTGGAATACCGGAAGCTGAGTAAACAGTCCGGCTGCCGGCAGCCAACGTGATCGCACTGCTTTCGATCTTTGATTCAACGTCAGGGGCCGTTAGTTCGGGTGATTTTTGAAGCAGCAATGCGACTGCTCCGGCGACATGAGGACAGGCCATAGAGGTTCCTCCCATGTAGAAATAACCAGGATTACCTTGGTTGACAGCATATGGCCCGACGATCCATGAACCGGGAGCGGCAACATCAAGATCGTGGTTCTGTTCGATAGCCCGAGAGGAAAAATCGGTGATATAAAAATCGTCAGGATAAGTCGGATCAGCGACATCACCCAGCCACCAGCTTCCTGTCATCCATTCACCGGTCCAGCCCGAGGCTGCTACCGAGATGACCGGCGGATATGCAGCCGGATAACCCATGCCATAGACGCCTTCATTGCCGGCGGCAGCTACGATGATGACACCTTTTTCAATGGCATAATCGATGGCGGCTTTTTCAACAGCATCCATCTGTCTTCCGCCCAGACTCATATTGATGACCATCGGTCCGCCCAGTTGTTGTTTCAGGTCAGCCACATAAGTGATGGCCTGAGAAATGACATAGGATGAACCGGAACCGTTTTGATTGAGGACTTTTACCGGAATGATTTTGGCCAGTGGAGCGACACCGTTGACCGGTGTGCCATCCAGGTAATAACCCAGAATAGTGCTGGTGACATGAGTGCCGTGAGAATTGACATCCCGTTCCCATTTGTTGGGCTGTTCTGATATGGCGG
>JAAZLX010000041.1 GCA_012799095.1 Tissierellia bacterium | reverse complement strand
TCGATGATCAGAAGCTCTGCCTCAGGGTACTTCTCAAGCAACTCGTTTCTGGCAACCATGGAAGCACTGTAAGACCCAGACAGTGCTGAAGAAAACCCAATGTGCAGCACCGATTCATCGCGCTTTAACATCGGTTCAAAAAAATCAATATATTGCTTGATATTAACCTGTGAAGTGGTCGGCATAGCCCCTTCCCGAATCATTTGGTAAAACTCAGGATAACTTAGGCCCTGTCCCTGATCATCGGCATAGGTATTGCCATTTAGTACAAATTGTAAAGAAACGTATTCAATGTCGCGCTCATCCAAATAGCTTTGAGGAAGATCGACCGTTGAATCGCAAGTTAGTTTAAACATAATAATTCCTCCGAGTAATACATACCCTAAGCAACCGGCATGTACAGACTGAATCAGCTTTTTTTATCTTTGTTTATTCAACAGAGATGGATTGAAAACGAGATTCCATTGGATTGGAATCCCGCTTGTCTGAAAATGTAAACAACGAGAGAGTACCGGGGCTATTCATCATGATCTGTCAAATCATCCATCAGACGTTTCAATGTCTCAAGTGCCATGGTGATTTCTTCTTCTGTATGCAAGCTATTTACACAAAACCGCAGTCGCCCTTTGTTTCTCAGAACAGCCGGATAAAGTGCTGGCGGGACAGAAATCCCTTCACCCAACATTCTCATGCTAAGCTCCAGCGTTAGATCATCCCGACCGGTAACAATGGGCAGGATGGCAGTACCTTTGGCTCGGTTCATGTCAAAGCCCAGGCGTTTGGCTTCAGATGAAAAAAACTCAATATTCTGATGCAATCTTTGGACCCGTTCGGGTTCGCGCTGAAGTATTTCGACGGCCTTCATCGAAGCAGCTGCCAACGGTGGGCTAAGTCCGACTGAAAACACAAAGCCCGGCAGATTGTAGCGCAGGTAATGGATCAAACCGGCCGATCCTGCCAAATATCCACCGCAGGTCCCGAGCGCTTTCGAAAGTGTTCCCATTTTAATGTCGACATCATCCGGAGCCAGACCAAAATAATCATCGACCCCACCACCGTGTTCACCGATCACACCGGCTGAATGGGCTTCATCGACCATCAGCATACAACCGTATTCCTTCTTTAATCGGACAAACTCCGGCACCGGGGCGATATCACCATCCATGCTGTAAACACCTTCGATCACGATCAATACTTTTTCGTATTTATGTCGATTGTTTTTCAGAATGGATTCTAAGCCCTTAATATTGTTATGGCCAAATGGCCTGGCGTCTGAGCGCGACAGACGGATTCCCTCGGCAATCGAGTTGTGACTTAATAAATCATATAAGATCAAATCCTTCGGTCCGCAAATATTGCCGACAAATGAAACATTGGTGGCATGACCACTGACAAGTACGATTGCATCTTCCGTATGTTTCCACTGTGCGATGGTTTGTTCGAGTTCACGGTGGATCGTTTTCTCACCGGCAAGCAATCTGGAACCTGACGCCGATGTTCCATACTGATCGATGGCATCGATCGCGGCCTGATTCACTTCCGGATCTCCGCTCATCGCCACATAATTGTATGAGCCAAAGTTTAATACTTCCCGCCCCTCGAATATCGAAGTATCACGCAAAGCCGAATCGTGTGGAATGAAATATGGATTGATAAAGCCGGGGACTGAGGATAGATCTTGTTCCCTTTGGGCAAATTCATTAAATTCATGACTTTCTTCGAATGACGCTATCTGTTTGAGGTCGTCTGGTTGTTGTTTCATGTTTTCCCCCTTATGACTGTGCGACAACACTATAATCGTAGTATACTATAATTTAAGAAATTATAATATGTTGTGAGATGAGGTTGTTATGACAAAATATGCTATCGTCACAGGCGGAAGCTCCGGTCTAGGCAAAAGTCTTGTTCAACTGATGGCGGATTCAGGCTACCATGTGTTTGCTATGTCACGGAATATCGATCCGATTCCTCACGAAAGAATCACTGCCATCCGGTGTGATATAACTGATGAATCCAGTATCCAACAGGCGCTCGGTTTGATTCGTCAAACAACCCAAGAGCTCGATGTGTTGGCTAATTGTG
>JAAZLX010000040.1 GCA_012799095.1 Tissierellia bacterium | reverse complement strand
CGCGACACATCTGTACCGACTACTCCCATGGCAACGCCGATATCAGCGTTTTTCAGTGCAGGAGCATCATTTACACCATCTCCTGTCATTGCCACAATATGGCCTTTATTTTGCCAGGCCTCGACGATTCGGACCTTATGCTCCGGGGCTACCCGGGCATAGACTCGAATGTCCTCGATCGACTCATTCAGGGCGTCATCATTCATTGCCTCGAGTTCACGTCCGGTGATTGCCCGGTTGGACTCATCATAAATACCAACTTCTTTGGCAATCGCCATGGCTGTAACCAAATGGTCGCCGGTGATCATGACCGGTGTTATACCGGCCATCTTTGCCAGTCGAATTGATTCTGCAGTGGTATCACGTGGTGGATCATTCATTCCCAGAAGTCCGACAAAAATCAGATCTTCTTCTTTTAATAGGTCTGCCCGGTCATCTGATTGATTGTAGGCCAGAGACAGGATCCGCAGGGCTTCATTGGCATATGCTTCCGTCCGCTCCTGTATCAAATGACGGTCTTCAGTCGTAATCGGACGAACTTCACCATCAACCAGTATACGGCTAGACCGATTGAGGATCTCCTCGGTACTGCCTTTGGTATATTGGATAAATGAGTCGCCATTTTGATGCAGTGTTGTCATCATCTTGCGAGATGAATCAAACGGAATTTCATCGATTCGTGGGTACTCATTCGCCAAATCATTTTTTTTGTAGTCCAGACTGTCAGCAAATTGGACCAGAGCTGTTTCCGTCGGATCGCCCATGTAGCGATCTTCCTCCTGATCGTATTCGGCATCATTGTTCAAGGCAAAGCCTTTGATCAGAGTCGTCTGGTCATCACCGAGTAAAAAGGCTTTTTTCACCTGCATCTTATTCTGTGTCAGTGTACCGGTTTTATCAGTACAAATCACACTGGCACTGCCGAGCGTTTCCACAGCCGGAAGATGACGAATAACGGCTCGTTTTTTAGATAATCGCTGGACACCGAGTGCCAAAACGATTGTGACCACAGCTGGTAAGCCTTCCGGAATAGCAGCAACTGCAATACTGATAGCAGTCATCAACATATCGCTCAGCGGATTGCCTTGCAGCATTCCCAGAGCGAATATCCCACCTGCAATCACCAAAACCAATCCAGCTAAGATTTTACCGACTTTGTCCAGCCGGCGTTGCAAGGGAGTCACTCTTGATTCTTCCTGTAAGATCATAAATGCGATCTTGCCTATTTCCGAATCCATTCCGGTATTGGTCACCAGGAACATTCCCCTGCCATAAGTTACGATGGTCGAAGAAAAGACCATGTTCTTGCGATCACCGATAGGAATGTTTTCTTCCGTCACAAAGGTCTCATCTTTTTCCACAGGCATCGATTCACCGGTCAGGGCACTCTCTTCCACCTGCAGATTGGTACTGGAAATCAAACGACCATCAGCCGGTATGATATTACCGGTTTCCAACAAAACAACATCACCCGGGACCAGTTCCCGACTGGAAACGATCCGTTTGTGACCGTCACGAATCACGATCGAATCAGGTGATGACATTTGACGCAATGAATCAATAGCATTTTGAGCCTTACGGGCTTGAAAGGTACTGATAGCGGCATTGATCACAACAATCACCAAAATGATGATTCCATCGATATATTCATGTAACACAAAACTAAAGATGGCGGCGGCAATCAGAACAAGGATCATCACATCTTTAAAATGCTTCAAAAAAGTAACCAGGATTGATTCCCGATCCTCTTCAGCTAATTCATTTGGTCCCAGCTCTTTGAGCCGCTTGGCTGCCTCTTCAGTTGTCAGGCCGGTTTTTGAGGATTGCATTGCTTCAAAGCGATAATCGATATCTTGTCGATACATATGCGATACTCCTTTCCTCAGGAAATAATTGTAGCACATCACTGGAGTGACATAAAGTCTAAAACGATTCGATCCAACAGATCCAGTCCAAGTTGAGTCGCCTTCAGACAGTCATCCGTCAGGATCAAGCGATCAAGTTGTATCTGCTGTTGTACAAAACGATCGATCATATCTGACCGGTCGGGGTATTGTTTGATCAAATTCCGGTAATTCATACCCTTGACCCGTCTAAGACCTAACATGATTTCTTCCAATAGAGCTTCATCGGAGCTCAGGTTTTCCCTGTGTTCGATGCGTTCTCCGGCCAGATATTGGGTTAAATCAGCTGTATTATTGAAACGCTTATTGTCGATCAAGGAATGAGCACCCAGTCCGACACCCAGTGTGTTTTGGCGCTTCCAATAACGCTGATTGTGTTTGGCCTCAAAGCCTGGCAAACTGAAATTGGAAACTTCGTAACGTTGATAACCGACACTCTCCAAGCGACTCATCAGTCGGTGAAACTGTTCAAAGGACTCATCGCTGTCCACTCTCTCGCTCAACATCTTGGCCAGCGGCAGATGATCATATACTTCCAGCTCATAGATCGAAATATGCTGTGGTCGCAATCCAATGATTTCTTCTAGCGTTTTCATGTATGTTTTATCACCGGGAGCCAGTCCATAGATCAGATCGATATTCAGACAATCGATCCGTTGCCTGATAATATCGACCGCCTGAGCCACCTTTTCCGTTGTATGGATCCGACCCAAAGTTTTCAGCCACAGGGGATCGCTCGTCTGCATGCCGAGACTGACCCGGTCGATGCCATGATCTTGCCATAACCGGACTTTTTCATCTGAGACGGATTCCGGATTGGCCTCGATGGTAAATTCCGTTACCGCTTTACGTAACGGCTGCAACATCTCAAGTAACCGCCCGGTCTGATCAAGATTTAAAATCGAAGGTGTTCCGCCTCCGATGTATATTGTCTCAATGATCGATCGATCAAATAATCGATCAAAACCAAGAAGCTCTTTTTCAAGAGCTCCTAAATAATTATCGATATCACCGGGTCGAGGACACAAACTGACAAAATCACAGTAGTGACACCTGGCCTGACAGAAAGGGATGTGTACATACAGTCCGAGATCATTCATCATCAAACTTCAGCACCGACAAGAAAGCCTGTTGCGGTACTTCGACATTGCCGAATTGGCGCATTCGCTTTTTGCCTTCTTTCTGTTTTTCCAGCAGCTTTTTCTTGCGGGAAATATCGCCGCCGTAACACTTGGCCAGAACATCCTTTCGAAGAGCACGGATCGTTTCCCGGGCGATGATGTTTTGGCCGATCCCCGCCTGGATCGGGATCGGGAATTGCTGTCGAGGTATGGCTTCGCGTAATCGTTCCACGATCTGACGTCCCCGGGCCACACTTTTTTCGCGATGAACGATCAAACTGAAGGCATCGATCACCTCTTTGTTGATCAATATATCCATTTTGACCAGATCAGATTCTTGATATTCTTTAAAATCATAGTCAAAACTGCCATAACCGCGTGTCTTACTCTTTAAAGCATCAAAGAAGTCATAAATAATTTCGTTCAAGGGTAAATCGTAGTGCAGTATGGCTCGTCGTTCGTCAATATACTGCATCTCGAGAAATATACCGCGGCGGTTCTGAGCCAGTTCCATGACATTGCCGACGTATTCCTTGGGGACAATGATCTGGGCTGTGACAATTGGCTCCTTAAACGAGGCAATTTCTGTCGGGTGCGGTAGATTGGATGGATTCTGTATCATTGTGGTGACCCCTTTGTGAGTAGTCACTTCATAAATGACACTTGGGGCAGTCGCGATCAGATCGAGATCAAACTCACGCTCTAACCGCTCTTGAATGATTTCAAGATGCAACAACCCTAAAAATCCGCAACGATAACCAAAGCCCAGCGCAACTGACGTCTCCGGCTCGAAGGTCAATGCGGCATCATTTAATTGGAGTTTTTCCAGTGCATCACGGATATTATCATAATCTTCCCCTTCCGCCGGATACAATCCGCAAAACACCATGGGTAATGCTTTTTGATAACCCGGTAGTGCTTTTTCTACCGGACGATCAGTGTGAGTGATCGTCTCACCGACCCGTACATGTTTGACTTCTTTGATACTGGCAGTAAGATAACCGACATCACCTGCTCGAAGCTCTTCCACCGGTAACATTGCCGGTGTGAACAATCCGACTTCGGTCACTTCATATATTTGATCAGCCGCCATCATACGGATGCTATCACCTTTTTTGACACATCCATCAAACACCCTCAGCAAAGGGATCGCTCCCCGGTAAGTATCGTAGAACGAGTCAAATACCAGTGCTTTTAAGGGGGCATCCTCATCACCTTGGGGTGGTGGGACCTTATCGATAATTGCTTCAAAAACATCTTGAATATTTAAACCGCTCTTGGCGGAAATTCTCGGAGCATCCTCGGCCAGTATCCCGATGACATCTTCAATTTCATGAATCACTTCATCCGGTCTAGCTGCCGGCAAATCGATTTTATTCAACACCGGTACGATTTCAAGCCCTTCTTTGTCTGCCAGATAAACATTGGCAATGGTTTGAGCTTCAACTCCTTGCGATGCATCAACAACAAGTAAAGCACCCTCACAAGCGGCTAAGCTGCGCGATACTTCATAGGTAAAGTCGACATGGCCCGGGGTGTCGATCAGATTGAAATGATAATCATGACCATCTTTGGCCCGATAAATCAATCGTGACGTTTGTAATTTTATAGTAATTCCGCGTTCCCTCTCCAGATCCATGTTGTCCAACACCTGCTCTTTCATCTGACGAGATGTGAGAGCCCCGGTATATTCGATCATACGATCGGCCAAGGTGCTTTTACCATGATCTATATGGGCAATAATCGAAAAATTACGGATATATTTCTGATTGTGTTTATTCAAAGATTTCCTCCAACTAGAGAATAATTATATCAAAAAGGTCTAAAATTGCAATCAAAAGCGGTTGCTTTATTTGTTTTCACATGTTAGAATTGTTCTGTTATAGCCGTCTTGAGGGAGGTGAAGAGTTGGCAAATATTAAATCTGCAAAAAAAAGAATCCTTGTCATCAAAAAGAAGTCTGCAGTCAACAAAGCGAATAAGACGAAGATGCGATCATACATCCGTAAGTTCAATCAAGCTGTTGAATCCGGCGATAAAGATGCCGCTGCAGTAAGTTTCCATGATGCTGAAAAAGTCATCCGAAAGACTGCTTCCAAGGGTACTATCCATCGCAATGCCGCTGATCGACGTGTTTCACGTCTAGCACAAAAACTAAACAAAATGGCTTAAGCCTTTAAAATGGCTTAAGCCATTTTTTAATTCATCAATTCCAGCAATAAGTTTTCCAGATGATCTTTGATGACGACCGTTTCGCTTTTATATATCTTTTCATACGACAAGCACTTATTTAGATCTTGTTGTATTCTGGCAAGATTCAAGCGATTGGCCGAACCGATCATACGGCGCAGAATAAAATCACTTTTGATGCCCACCCGTTCTCCCAGCGCATTATGGGGAAAACCACTGGCCTGAAGCTTCTTTAAAATATGAAGTTGATAATAGTTTCTGGTCAACAGTGGGATCACTTGGTATAAATTGGCACCACTGGCTAAATATTCCTGCAGTGTCAAAAAGGTACGATGAGCATCTTTGTCCAAAATGTTCTGCAGCAGCAAAAAGACATTATCCTCCAGCGGTCGTCCCAGCAGGCGATCGATGCGATCACCCGTTATGATCTCTTCACTGGTGGCAGACAATTTTTCGATTTCCTGGATCAGGAATAACAAATCGGTCGTCGAATTGTATTCAAAATATCTGGTTCGATCGATAATCCTGGTAATCTGATCAAGACTGATCCGTTTTCCCCGCAACCGGAACTGTTTGCTGATCCACTTTTGCATCTCACTTCGGGTGATCCTCTTCATGGTCACCGGTGTGACAGCTTTTTTCAGTTGTTTGGGTATTTTGATATCATGACCGATATAGCAAATGATCAGCGATTCGTCAGCTTGTGTCAATAGCTTCCATTCGTCATCTGCCAATATCAGTTGATCGGGCTGATAGACGATCAATAGCTTTTGATCGGCAAACATCGGGGGACTTAAGACAAAGTCAAACAAACGATCTTTTGAGATCGTCTTGCCCTCAATGGTCAGCAGATTGAAGTCATCGCCGGAAAGATTCAGGCGATGTTTTATTTTGGCGATAAAATCGTCTGTCAGATAGCGCTCAGGCCCTTCAAACCAAAGCTGGGAAGCCAGTTTTCCGGACTGCAATACTCTTAGTGCTTCACGATATTCCATACTGATATTGTATCACAAACTAATAGCACCTGAAGCGTCCATTATACAGATGGATCGATCCCTGATGATACGTTTCATGTAGCTTCGTTTGATTGAAATAGTCGATGACCACCGGG
>JAAZLX010000039.1 GCA_012799095.1 Tissierellia bacterium | reverse complement strand
TATCGTTCCGACGATGGTATCACCGTTGGAAGTGTTTGACGGGGCGATCGTCAGCGGGAATTGTGTTTCACCTGGTTCGAAGACGACCACCTGGCATCATCAAAACAACGCCGTCATGAACGAATGTTTGAACAGACATTCGGATAGTCTCAATTTTATGGCGATGGCTATTTCGCCTCTGATGACGACTCTGGAAGAAAAATATCGCAATACATTATTAGCCGCCAAGTTGATGATATCCTTAGGCGTCGATGGGGTCGTGATCAGCCAGGAAGGCTTTGGCAATCCCACGACCGACCTGATGATGATTTGCCGTGAACTGGAAAAAAATGGAATCAAAACCGTTTTGATCAGTAATGAAGATGCCGGTGTCGATGGATTAAGCGAACCATTGCCGGATGGGACCCCTGAAGCCGATGCTATCATTTCCACCGGCAACAGCAATGCCACCATAGAATTGCCCGTCATGGAACGGGTGATCGGTGACTTGAAAGCGGTTGAACGCATCACCGGCGGATTTGTCGGCTCGATCCAGCCGGACGCTCGCTTGATCATAGAGATCCATGGGATCATGGGAAGCCACAATCTTCAGGGATACAATAAACTTCAGGCAAGAACAGTCTAGGTGGATCATGAAACGAATATTGCTATACATCAATCAGTTTTTTGGACAGATAGGCGGAGAAGAACAGGCCGGAAGAACTCCGGAATTAATTGACAAGGTCATTGGCCCGGGAATATTGTTTAACACCTTGCTCACAGACAGCCGAATTACGCATGTAGTTCGTTGTGGTGATAATTACTATGCGGAAAATATGGAACAAGCCCGGGCCAATATCCTCCATATGATCGAACAGGTCAGTCCCGATCTGGTGATTACCGGACCGGCTTTTAATGCCGGACGCTATGGTGTTGCCTGTGCTGATCTCTGTCAGGCGGTGCAGGATTATTTACATATCCCCTGCCTGAGTGGACTGTATATTGAGAATCCGGCAGTCGAGATGTACCGGCAGGAAATCACCATTGTTTCGGTGGGAAAATCAGCTGCCCATATGAAAGCAGCCGTTACCACCATGGCAGGAATTGCCGATAAGTTGCTGCGAGGCGAACAACTCGGTTTTCCTGAAGATGAGGGGCTTATCCCCCACGGGAAACGGATCAATATCTTCAGCGAAAAAACAGCCGCTCAGCGAGCTGTTGATATGCTATTGGCTAAGCTAGAGGGTAAAGACTTTATATCTGAAATACCGATACCTCACTATCACTCGGTCACGCCGGCTGAGCCGATAGCCAGTTTGGCTGAAAGCAAGATCGCTTTACTTACCAGCGGAGGGGTCGTACCCCTGGGCAATCCGGATCATCTACCGGCCGCGACAGCCAAATTCTATAAAAAATATGATATTTCTCATATCAAATCGCTTCGATCGGGCGAATTTGAAATTATTCATGCCGGATACGATCCGGTCTATGCCAATCAAAATCCTAATCGAATCGTGCCGCTGGATCTATTGAACGAAGCCTTTGAAAGCGGTCAAATCGGTCAGTTGTATCCTTATTTCTTTTCAACCACCGGAAACTCCACATCGGTTTCTGATGCCACTCGAATGGGTCAGGAGATCGCTCGTGAACTTAGTGAGGCCAATGTCAACGGAGCTGTTCTAACAAGCACCTGAGGCACTTGCACCCGTTGCGGCGCAACGATCGTCAAAGAACTGGAACGGGTCGGTATTCCAACCGCCCATATCTGTACGGTTACACCCATTTCATCATCTGTTGGTGCTATCCGGATCATTCCTGCTATCGCCATTCCTCATCCGGTTGGCAACCCGGCAGTAGAAGCGAACAGAGAATACGAACAACGCAAAGAAATTGTGGAGCAGGCTCTATCGAGTTTGACGAAACGTTTTTAACAATGGATTTCAAAGTATGGAGGGAAAAGTGACATTAGGGATCTTAAAGGAAAGAAAGGTTGGAGAATATCGGGTCATTTGCACACCTGATGAAGTTCGTGTGATCGTCTCACATGGCCACAAGGTGTTGTCACAGGCCGGTTGTGGAGAAAAAGCCGGGTTCTCAGATGCTCTAT
>JAAZLX010000038.1 GCA_012799095.1 Tissierellia bacterium | reverse complement strand
TTTGATGATATGAAAAACGACAGTGCTGCGCTGTTAGCGTTATTAGAAGGTGTCGATTCACAGACAGGAGCGGTTGCCGGTCTGACCGATCTGATCGCTCGGCTTCAAACGGCCAATCAAAATTTAGACACTAATCTTATCGCCTTAGAAGGCGTAGCCTACAATCTGCGTAATCCCGATATGAAATCCTTGGGTGTCGATCCCAAAAATCCAAATACACTGAGCCTGATGGATTATATGTCCTCGCAAGCTAAACAGATCTATGGAGCCGTTGCTCAGATCCGAACCGGCACGATCGATCCGATCAAGCAGACGATCGATGATCTGACGCTTTTGGATGGCACGATCCAACAGGCCCTGACCGGTTTGTCAGGACTGGCAGAAAGCTATCGGCCGATCGATAGTATGATCCAATCGTTTGACTCCGCCAATATGCAGGAATTAAAAGAACAGGCGTTGGCGGCTTCGGAAACGTATCACCAGCTGAACGAACAGTTTCAGGATTATATGAATGATATGGGACAGGACCTGCCCGATGCGCTCAAACAAGCGGTCGATAGTATGGATCAGGCCATCGGCGGGATGCAGCAACTGCGGGATGGCGGGGATCAAATAATCGCCGGTGGATCTGAAATCCGAACCGGTTTCGGCCAACTAAATCAGGGAGCACATGAATTGTCCAACGGCAGTGGTGAACTGGTGATCGGGGCCCGGCAGATTAGGGCCGGATCAAGTGAACTGACAAATGGAATTCGTCTATTGGCTGATAATTTCGGACTGATGATCGATGGGTCGAGTCAGATCAACTGGGGGCTTCAACAGCTGGCCGATGGACTGACTACGTATCGCAACGGCCTGGGTGCATATGTATCCGGTATTTATCAAGTTGGTGACGGATCGAGACAGTTGGCGGATGGAACCGATCAGTTAGCGCGTGAAACCGATGGCTTAGACGATATGTTCCGGGAACAGATCGAACAGATGACAGAAGAATTTCTTCCCAATGATTTTGAAGCCGTTTCTTTTGTGTCTGACAAGAACAAACAAGTCGAAGTGGTTCAATTTGTCATCATGGGTCATGCGATCAATGTGCCGGATAATGGCGAGGTTGAAAACGATGACAAGATCGAGAAAACCATTTGGGATCGAATTCTTGATCTGTTCAAAGAGTTAACACCGTAATAACTTGAAACACGAAATAGCCGCGCGAAGCGGCTTTTTTGTCGGATGAATGACGAAAGGACTGAGAATCATACCGGCACATAGACAGATAGATGATTAAATTGATACAATATAAAGAAATGACCACTATTTTTTTAGGTTAGCTTATAGCTTTACCGGAATAATCGGTGATCATACCGATGAAAGATGTAGATGGTAGAGTTCACTATTCAAGGGAGAAAGCAATGAAAGTTTACCTATTCAAAGATCATGCGGATACTAGCGAGTATGCAGCCAAAGTACTGATCGATCAGCTCAAGACCAGACCGAATTCGGTCTTAGGTCTAGCTACCGGTTCGACACCGATCGAATTATATCAACTTTTGATCAAAGCGTTCCAGGATCATGAAATCAGTTTTCAAGATGTCATCACCTTCAATCTGGATGAGTACCTGGGGATCCCGGCTGACCACCCTCAGAGCTACGCCCGGTTTATGCATGAGCAATTATTTAGTTCGATCGATATCCGGAAGCATTCGGTCCATATTCCCAATGGGACAAGTCAAGATCCCGATCAGGTCGGACGGGCATATGAGGAAGCCATCCGACAGGCCGGTGGGATTGACCTCCAGGTCCTGGGTCTGGGCAATAACGGCCACATCGGGTTCAACGAACCTGACGAGGAATTACAAAATTACACTCACGCGACACATTTGACTCAAGAAACCAGACAGGCCAATGCCCGCTTCTTTGGTTCAATCGAAGATGTCCCGACCGATGCGATCACTATGGGCATGGGAACCATCCTCAGAGCAGGGAAAATTGTGCTGTTAGCCAGTGGAGAACACAAGGCCGATGCGGTTCAAAAGACTGTCGAAGGGGGCATATCCACACGGATTCCGGCTTCGCTACTTCAACTTCATCCCGATGTTCTGGTGTTGGTTGATCGTGCAGCCGGGTCTAAACTGAACCCTGACAGCTACGAAGTACGATAGATACAGAATTGCCTGAACGACACCTGATAGTCCGGATACAGTCCAGGAGTAGATATGATTGAGTTGGTCGCTTCCTCGTTAAGTGATGCCTTAGCTATTGAACGAAGCGGAGCTGATCGGATCGTGCTGGTCACCGCCCTCGGTGAAGGAGGCTTTACTCCCAGCATCGGTCTGGTGATGGCTATTATTGATCGTGTCCGAATTCCTATATCGGTCATGCTGCGACCGAACCGGCGTGATTTTTATTACACCAACAAAGAAATGGAAATCCTACGCAGGGATGCATTCATCCTCAATCAGGTCGGAGTAAAGCAAGTCGTGATGGCTATTTTAAGTCCGGATGATCTGCCCGATATTCGGCGAATGGAACAAGTCCTTGACGGGACTAACCTCAAACTGACATTCCATCTGGAAATGGATGCTACCGTCGATACGATGAAGAGTATTCGCTACCTGAATACGTATGATCGACTGACTCATATCCTGACGTCTGGAGGACAGGGGAGGGCGATCGATCACATCGATCACATCAGACATATCATTATTCAAAGCCATAAGCGGATCATAGTCGGCAACGGAGTAGAGAAAACCAACCTGGCTGACATCCAGAAACAACTGGCCGGTCTTTCGTATGATCTCCATGCCGGGGCTGAAGTCCGAAACGGAGATGTCAGGGGACACGTTTCGTTAACGGAAGCCAGAGAATTTGTCGAGCAAGTGACAGAATGATAACGGCTCTATCCGGCAATATCAGTCGGTTGAGCTTAGTTCAATCCTAGTAGTGTGCTATAATTTTGATAGTATGTAATGAGAGGAGATCATCTATGACCATAACCCCGATTGCTGATGGAATACAACTTGTCAGCGTGAATGCGGAGGGCTTTTTGTTCGAAGGCATGTGGGACTTACCCTACGGTGTCTCGGTCAATAGCTACGTTGTCGGAAAAAATGAAGTTGCCCTGATCGATGGGATCTGCGGCTGGGATCAGACAAAAGAGGGCCTGGATGCATTCTTAGATCAGGCCGGGATCGAACTGCAAAACATCAAGTATGTCATCCTGAATCACATGGAACCCGATCACACAGAATGGTTGGGTGCTTTTATCAATTTTTATCAGGATTTCGACATCTACTGTTCCAAACAGGCGGGTGAGCTGGTAGAGCATTTCTTTGGTAAAGATGACCGAATACACCCGATCACGGATGGCGAAAGCTTATCCTTGGATGATGGTCATACCTTCACGTTTATCACGGCACCCGGAGTCCACTGGCCGGATACGATCATGACGTATGAAGAGACCACCGGAACGCTGTTCAGTTGTGATAACTTTGGGGCTTTCGGTCTGCTGAAGCAACATGTCGATGAATTCTGCACGTAAGAAGAAATGCAGTTTATTGAGACTCAACAACAAAGATACTATGCTGATATTCTGGCAACCTTCTCGACCGCTGTTGGCATGAGCATCAAAAAAGCCAAAGCCAAAGAGCCGGCGATCATTGCCCCCGGCCACGGTTTGGTTTGGAAAAGCAATGTTGACAGGATCATTCAGGATTATGAGCGTTATGTCGAATACGCCAAGGGTGTTGCAAAAGATGAAGTGCTGGTCCTGTGCGGCAGCATGTATGGCATGAGTGAGAAAATGGCCCATCATATCAGCCAGATTCTAGATCGGGAGGGTATGAAAAATCGAATGATTTCGGTCAACACGACCGACCTGGGCACCATCTTGCAGCACGCCTGGAGTGCTACCGGGATCATTGTGGTAGCTTCGACTTACGAACTTCATCTATTTCCGCCGATGGCCTATGCTCTGGAAGAAATGGGCAAGAAGAATATCAAGAACCGGATCGGATTCTACACCGGAAGTTATGGCTGGAGCGGCGGAGGCAACAAAGAATTCAATGCCATCCTTGATAGAAACCGTATGAAGTGGGATCTGCTGGAGGGCTATGAATTCCGGGGAACACCCAAGGACGAAGACAAAAAGGTCGTTGAGGAAAAAGTCCTCGAAGTCGTCAAAAAGGTCCGGGAAGTCACTGCCTAAATCAGACACACTACGAATGACAGCAGCCGTTTAGCGGCTGCTGTTTAACTAAGGAAAGCTTATGCAAACATCTGAGAACACATACTATTATTTAGACACGGCTATTCAGGCCAACTACTATCCGTCTGCCAAGCCGGCAATCGCCACTGTAATCTATTATCACGGCGGAGGACTGATCTTTGGCACCCGGAAGGATTTGCCGGAAGCCTATATCAAACTATTTCTTGAAAACAATATGAATGTCCTGCTGATGGATTATTTACTTGCACCGGAAAGTTCTCTTGACGACATCCATGACAGTGTGTTGGCTGGGATCGAGTGGTATCTCGAGGAAGTGGCTGAGCAGGATCTGCCTTATGTGCTGTTCGGCCGATCCGGCGGGGCATATCTGATATTGAATGCCGCTCATAGATTGAAGGAGACAAATCTGAAACCCCCGTCAGCACTGATCTCTTTCTATGGTTACTATTGTTTTGACAAGCCGGAGTTTATCCTGCCAAGTCAATATTATCTTCAAATGCCCCGGATGAAATCGGATGTCCTGAACACCACCGTCGGATCCTCTCCGATATCGAATGGTCGACTGCACGAGCGCTTCCCGCTTTATCTCTACTTGAGACAATCGGGTCAGTGGGTCTTCCGACTCACCGGGAACGATCCGGAGAAATATGCTCTGACAGAGGAAGATCTGGCCTATTTACCAACGACCTTTCTGACCGCCAGCCGGGGTGATTATGACGTGCCATATGTGTTTTCCCGGACCATGGGGCAGAAAATCCCACAGGCAAAATTCCATCCTGTATCATCAAATGAACATGATTTTGACCGTGAGCCGAGCCCGAAGAACCTGATGCTCTATCAACAGGTGATCGACTGGCTGGTTGAAGTTCTTGGGTGAGCAATCATCAGATGTACACCTTAGCCGGCAAAGTTTCAAGCGGTAGTGCTTCGGTATATATGTAACAGAACATTGGATGATACTGTTTGACATCGAAACGAGGTGTAGCATGAAAGTATTCATGATCGGTGGTACCGGTCTGCTCGGATCCCGGGCGGCCAAAGAATTGATCGATCGGGGCCACAGTGTCAGGACTTTATCGCTGCCAGGTGTTCCCCAGGGAGCCCATCTGCCTGAAGAAATGGGC
Organism: Tissierellia bacterium; assembly: GCA_012799095.1. Taxonomy (GTDB): domain Bacteria; phylum Bacillota; class Clostridia; order Peptostreptococcales; family Acidaminobacteraceae; genus DUPT01. The sequence goes on along the minus strand of JAAZLX010000038.1, from coordinate 2,307 downwards.
ATCTTCTTCGGCAACTTCCATGAGCTGTCGGATGATAGATTGCGGGAGATGATGGCAGGCTGTGATGCTTTCGTTTTTGCTGCCGGAGTAGATGAACGGATCGAAGGACCTAAACCGATATATGACATGTTTTACCAACACAACAATTTGCCCCTGGCCAGACTGTTGCCTATCGCAAAGGAATTGGGGGTCAAACATGCGGTTGTTTTAGGCTCTTACTTTTCCTTTTTCGCAAAAATCTGGCCCGAATATGACATGGCAAAGAATCACCCGTATATTCAGAGCCGGCTTGATCAGGAAGCACTGGCCCTAAGTTTTGCCGATGAAAATTTTGATGTTGCCGTATTGCAATTGCCGTATATCTTTGGGACACAACCGGGGCGTAAGCCGGTCTGGGTTTTCCTGGTAGACAACCTGAGGCGCATGCCGGGCCGGACTTTTTATCCTGATGGTGGAACCACGATGGTGACGGTGAAACAAGTCGGTCAGGCGATTGCCGGAGCATTGGAAAAAAACCGGGGTCCGATGGCCTATCCGATCGGATGGTACAATTTGACCTGGCGTGATATGCTGACTGCTTTCCATCTGGCGATGGGGATGCCGGATCGAAAGATCACGACCATTCCAACCTGGCTGTTTCAGGCTACAATGGTAAGGAGAAACAAACACTTAGAAAAAAAAGGTCTTCAAGGCGGCCTGGATATGGTCCGGTTTGCCCCACTGATGGCCAGAAAAATGTTTATTGACAAGGAATTGGGCAGTCAGCGTCTTGGAGTTCAAGAAGATGATATCGTACGAGCTATTACCGATTCGGTCAAGCTCAGTCTTGATGCGCTAGACGGAAGAGCCAGTTTGATAGAAATGACAGGTGATTAAGGCTTTGTTGGGATATGTTACCAAAAATGACTGCCAACCTGGAACAATGTTATTTAATTAAACTTAAATCGTTATTTAATGTATAATGAAATCAGCGAGGGAATTATCAAAAAGACTGTTCATCAAGCAACAACCAGTCTGAATGATGACATAAGCTGATTTTTTGTTGTATTAAGGGTGAAAACAAAAAACATTGACCAAAAAAAATACTCATCTAACCTTTATGGGTGATGAAAACTATTTCATGCAGAGCTATACTGGAACAGAGGAACGACGATGAAGAAAAAAATCATGGTAGTAGAAGACAATCCAATCGTTCGAGACTATCTTGTTCGCGGGATATCTGATCAACCCGATTTTCGTGTGGTGTCTGCTATTGGTAATGCATCTGACGCTGTTTTTCAATGTCAAAGGCTAAAAATAGACATTATTCTGATGGACATTCATACTGAGCGTCGTTCTAGCGGGTTAGAAGCATCGAAGCGGATCAAACATGACTGTCCGGCAGTCAAAATCGTCCTGATGACCGGCCTACCAACTGTCCATCTGATTGAAGAAGCGAAACATATCGGGGTTGAGAGTTTTGTTGCGAAAGATGTCTCACTCCATCGACTGATACAGACATTAAGGGGTTCCTTAAAAGGTAACCATTTCTACCCTTATTGATAGATAAACCTACTTATCTGCCCAAGCGGCAGTTTCCCTTCGTTGGGACGATAGTCCCAATTACTTAGCCTCCCATTTTCGGGAGGCTCTTTTTTCGACTATGTTTGACTGATAATTCTTGTTTCAAGCTGACCGATCTGTTCAATCGAACACACGACCACATCACCCGATTTCAGATATTGCGGTGGCTTCAGCCCCATACCGACACCGCCCGGTGTTCCGGTCAATATGATATCTCCCGGAAGCAGCGTCAAATCCTGACTCAGATCGATCAGGATATCACGGATCCCAAACAGTAGCTGTGAGGTACGGGATTGTTGCCGGACTTGACCGTTGACTGTTGTTTGGATCAGCCAGTCGGGCTCCTGGTCCGTCGTATTTAACTTGATCACCGGACCCAACGGACAACAACCGTCAAAACTTTTTCCGAAAAACCATTGTCCCCGTTCGAATTGGATATCACGGGCCGATAGATCATTGGCTACCGTGTATCCGAACACATGATCCAGGGCATTTCCCCGGGTCAAATGCTTGCCGGATTGACCGATGACGATCGCCAGCTCGGCTTCGTAATCGAGTTGTTTAGTCATCCCTGGAATAGTGACAATGGCTTTGTCAGCTGTAGTCGGCCCGGTTTTTGTGAAATAGATCGGTTTTAGCGGGGCAGAGGCGCCCAACTCCGCCAGGTGATCACGATAATTCATACCGAGGCAAAAAATATTGCGCACCGGATGAGGCAGTGGAGAAAGGATCTCAATCTGTTCC
>JAAZLX010000004.1 GCA_012799095.1 Tissierellia bacterium | reverse complement strand
TTTCAGGAAACATCAGAATTGCTCTCCCATGACCGGCTGTCAATTCGCCTTTTCTGATAGCGGATATCACTTTTTCCGGTAGACTTAGCAATCGCATACTGTTAGTGATATGGCTTCTGGATTTTTCAAGACTTTTACTCAGTTCCTGTTGAGTTAAAGCATACGATTCCAGTAACTTTTCGTAACCAAGGGCCTCTTCAATGGGATTTAAGTCCTGTCGTTGTAAATTCTCGACCAATGCCAGCTTAGCTTGGTCCTCTTCGGAGATTTCTCGAACAATTGCAGGTATGTTTTTGAGCTTTGCCAGCTTTGCAGCTCGATATCGTCGTTCTCCGGCGATCAATTCATAACCCCGGTCTACTTGTTTAACGATAATCGGCTGAATCAAGCCGTGTTCCAAAATGGATTGTTTCAGTTCATCTAAGTCATCTGAATTAAAATCAGTCCGAGGTTGATGTGGATTCGGCCGAATATCATCCAATAAGATCTCTGATACGCCGGAATTAGCTTGTTCAATTTCTTCCCGGACGCTTAAAAGCGCTCCTAAACCTTTTCCTAATCCGGATCTTTTCTCAGCCATTATTCACTCCTTTTCAAAAACTCTTTGACAAACCGGTTATAACTCCAGGCCCCGGTAGATAGCGGATCATAATCGAATATACTCATTCCGTAGCTGGGGGCTTCCGCTAAGCGAACATTTCTTGGTATCTGGGTGTTAAACACCATGTCTCCAAAGTAGTCTTTGACTTCATTTGCGACATCTTTGGTCAAATTGTTTCTTCGATCTACCATGTTCAACAGAACACCTTCGATTTCAAGCTTTGGATTCAAGCCTTTTTTTACCATTGCGATCGTATCTACCAGTTGAGATAAACCTTCCAGGGCGTAAAACTCGCACTGTATTGGTATGACTACACTGTCACTGGCAGTCAATGCATTGATCGTCAGCAGTCCGAGGGCTGGGGGACAGTCGATCAGGACGTAATCATAAACATCAACATGGTTTTCCAACGCTTTCATCAATCGAAAATCCCGATCAGACATCGTGGCCAGCTCAATGGCTGCCGCCGCCAGATCAGGTGAGGACGGTACCAAGTCGAGGTTTGTCATGACCGGTTGGATCGCTTCTTCAATTTTTTTAAAGCCTGATAAAACATCATATATTGTGATCGTCTCGCTGGTACGGGTGAAACCGAATCCCGAGGTCGAATTACTCTGAGGATCCAGGTCGATCACCAAGACTTTTTTCTTGCGATTTGCCAGACCGGCTGCCAGATTGATATTGACCGTTGTTTTACCAACGCCGCCTTTTTGATTAAATAAAGAAATAATTTTGCCCATGGTCACCTCTTCCATATTCTACCATCATTTGAAGAGATATTCCACGGGCATTCATTTAATATCATTTATAGTTAAGTGTTGTTTATAGTGGGTGGTTAGTTGGTGTTCCGGCTTTTCTGGGATAACGCTTGTTCAACGGCTTAGTCTTTCCAAATACTGCCAGTACATGGTCAACATCACCCAGTATATAATCGATGGTATGGAGTAATTCCAGATCGAGTTGTTTCAGGGCTTTGTCTGATTGTTCCAGTTCCTGATTGAATTTTTGCGATTTATAACAGGTGATCTGACCGCTCGTTTTAGAAAAACCTGCCATGTATTCCAGTAATACCGGTAGGGGAGCAACTGCCCGGGAAACGACAATATCGTACTGTTCCCGGTGCTCCGGTAGGTGGGCCATATCTTCCAATCGACCGTGATGCAGCCGGACATTTTTCAAATCCAGCTCTTCTACCACTTCCTGAATAAACTTCAGCTTCTTATTGACCGAGTCAAACAGGTGAAATTCACAGTCAGGGTGGGTGATAGCCAGTGGTATGCCGGGAAATCCGGCTCCTGTACCAAGATCTGCGATCTTCATTCCGGGAGAAATCGGAAGATAATCGTTCAAAATCAGACTATCCTGAATATGCCTGATATCAAATTCATCCGGATCAGTGATCGATGTCAGGTTCATGACCCGGTTTTTTTCCAACACCATGTCCTTAAAGCGCTGCAACAACTGTTGCTCCATATTATCTCCTTTTGCTTTCCAGATAGATCAGAAGCACGGACAGATCCGCCGGGTTGACACCTGAGATCCGGGATGCCTGACCGAGGTTTTCCGGACGCCTTGCAGCCAGTTTTTGTCTGGCCTCGATCCGCAACCCCGATATTGAAAGATAATCGATATCCTCCGGAATCACCTTAGATTCCAGGCTTTGAAAACGCTCGATCTGCTTCATTTGCTTATCGATATAGCCTTTATACTTGACTTCGACTTCGATGCCCGTCAGGATTTCAGCCGGGATATCGCCCCTGGTGACATCGATCGGCTCGAGCAGAGCATAATCGACTTTCGATCGTTTGAGCATGTTCTTAATACTGACATTCTCATTGACCGGTGTCTCTCCAATCGATTCCAATAAAGGATTGACCTTATCCATCGCCAGATTGGTCGTTTCGATCCGGTTTAATTCAGCCTCGCGCTGGGCTAACTTGGTCCGGAAACGCTCATAGCGATCGTCACTGACCAAACCGATATCGCGACCGATCTCAGTCAGTCTAAGATCAGCATTATCCTGACGCAACACCAGGCGGTATTCGCAACGGGAGGTCATCATACGGAACGGCTCATCGGCCCCCTTGGTGACCAGATCATCGATCAAGACACCAATATAAGCCTGATCACGTTGTAATACTAATGGTTCTAAATCATGTAGTTTGCGATGAGCATTGATTCCGGCGATCAATCCCTGAGCAGCCGCTTCCTCATAACCGCTCGATCCATTGACTTGACCGGCAAAGAACAGATTGTCGATCAGCTTGGATTCCAGCGATAGTTTGAGTTGATTGGGATTGATACAGTCGTATTCAATCGCATAACCGGGACGAAGGACCTGGACATGTTCCATCCCGTCCATCGTTTTTAAAAACGCTTCCTGAACGGACTCGGGGAGTGAGGAACTCATTCCCTGAACATATAATTCTTTGGTTTTTAACCCTTCCGGTTCCAAAAAGAACTGATGACGATTTTTGTCAGCAAACCGGGTGATCTTGTCTTCGATCGAGGGACAATAGCGGGCTCCGGTGCCTTCAATATTGCCTGAATACATGGCGGAATCATGAATGTTCGCCTGGATCAACTGATGAGTCAGGGGATTGGAATAACCCAGATAACAGTCGATCTGGTCGATTTCAAGTTTGTCATTCATAAAGCTGAACGGGATGATCTCATCATCGCCGGGATGGAGCGTCAATTTGGAATAATCGAGCGAATCGGCGTGGATCCTGGCCGGTGTACCGGTTTTAAACCGCATGATCTCAAAGCCCAATTGTTCCAATTGGCCGGAAAGTTTCTTGGTGTTTTTCATGCCGGAGGGGCCGATGTCGATGACTTCATGGCCAATAAACACCTTGCTCCTGAGATATGTTCCGGAAGCGATCACAACGCTTCGTCCTTCAAAATGCAGACCGCCCCGGGCTATGACACCGCTTAAGACGCCATCTTCAAACGTCAATGCCTCGACCTCCGCCTGACGCAAGGTCAGGTTGGGGGTCGTTTCAAGCAACTGCTTGGTATGGTCATGGTATTTATATTTGTCAGCCTGGATCCTGAGCGAATGGACGGCCGGACCCTTGGCTTTGTTCAACATTTTTGATTGCAATGTCACCGAATCAGCCAGTAGCGCCATCTGACCGCCCAGGGCATCGATCTCACGGACCAGATGACCTTTGCCGGTGCCTCCGATCGACGGATTGCAGGCTAACATCGCGATCGCATCAAGACTGATCGTCAACACTAACGTTTTTGAGCCGAGACGGGCAGCCGCCAGACCGGCTTCGACACCGGCATGACCGGCTCCGATAACGATAACATCATACATAGGACCTACTTTCCAACGCAGAAATTAGCA